>JADLDX010000855.1 GCA_020846515.1 Pirellulaceae bacterium | reverse complement strand
CGATTGGTTTGCATGTTGTAGTAACCAATCATGGCGCCGGCCAGCTCCTTGACTTCAGGCCGGGCAAACTGCAGATAGGCCTCGCGCGTGTCGAACACCAATGCGACCATTGGGAAGCGTGGCTCTTGGAGCTTGATCCCGTTCTTGTCCCAGTATTTGTGGAAGGCATCGTAGAGGCGTTCATAGAGGTCACCGACCCAACGCACGTAGGTTTCGCTGGTGTTGTACACCAACACAAAATGCTCGGTCTTGTGGATTAGAAAACCTGGGGCCAACTTGGAACGTAGCTGCTGGCTGATCTGATCGTTGGAAAGAGGTTGAAGAGGTGTGGTGCTGGCCGCTTGTTGGAGAATCTCCTCGGGTTGGATCAGCCACAACTGGCCGTCTGCCGTTAGAAACAGTTTGCCCCCATCTTGACCTTCCAGCCACACTTCGCCCAGTTCATGACGATGTTCGCCTTGACTCTTGAATTCAATAGTGGCGGTGGTGGTGGGCGTCAGCAATGGACGCCCGGCGGGCTCGTCAGCTCGCGTACAAGCGCCGGGGTTTGCCAGCGCAATAGCGATCAGGCAGGCTAACATACCTAGGCTCAATCGCCGTCCGTTCCAGAATAAAGGCTTGACCAGAGCCCTGGCCTGCCTTGGCGGTTTCCATTGATTTGTGCTCATGCGAATCCTCAAGTTGTGGGCACGCCACCACTGCTACGACTTCAAGCAGAATCGGCGCGAGCCGTCCGGTTCTGCTTGTATTTTCTGCATCGACTTCAAGCGGAATCGGCGCAAGCCGTCCGGTTCTGCCTGTGTTTGCTGGGTAAAAAACCGGGCAGCTTGCGCTGCTCCGCTAAAATTGGAACGGTAGTAGGTTTAATCTCTGCTAGCTCTATTCCAGCATATCACAATGCGGGCCAGCCGATTGACGATTGTGACGAAGCGTTTTATCGTGAAGAGCATGATTTCTCAAACCGCAGAATACGCCCTTCGAGCGATGGTCTTTTTGGCTGATCAGACGCAGCCTAAGACGAATGAAGCTATTGCCCAGGTAACGCAAGTTCCCACGGGGTACTTGGCCAAGGTAATGCAGAGCCTCAGTCGGGCTCGGTTGGTCAATGCCCAGCGTGGATTGCACGGTGGGTTTTCGCTAGCTTCGCCGGCCAACACCATTACCGTATTGACGGTTATCAATGCAGTCGACCCAATACGCCGCTTTCACGAATGCCCGTTAGGACTGCATGGCATAAACCTTTGCCCGTTGCATCGCAGCCTGGACGATGCGGCGCAGGCTGTCGAACGCACCTTTGGCGATACGACGGTGGCCGACCTGATCAACGTCCCGCTCCACCGCAAGCCGCTGTGCAGTTTCCCCAGTCCAGATCCGTAGCGGATCATCTGGGGCGGCTCAAGTGCTGTACCAGCGGTGCTTAGCGCACCTGGTCTCGAGCAAATTGCAGGCTAGCTGACTGTGCGGCGGGCCAGTCGCCACTATCGGCCGACTGCAAGATGCGCTGGAACGAAGCCTGTTCCGCGTCGCTTAACTCGCCCTGGGCGACCAGTTGGTCATACTTCTGCCGACACCGCGTCAGACGCTCGGGGTTGCGCGTATTGCAGGCCGTATAAACTTGCTTGATCAAGTCCAGCGAATGACGGCTGGTCACTTGCGGGTGCTCGCGACAACCGGCAATCAACAGCCACAGGCAACCCACCACGCAGACTTGAAACAAGCGAGAGATTGGATGCGAAGCTGGTCTCGAATCAAGTTGAGAGGGAACCTGATACACGGGGCGATCATTCCACATGCTGCACCACCTCTCCCAGTTGAATCGAGCACATGGCAGCCCAAGTATCGAGATTGACTTCGGTAGCGATAAAGCGCACGCTGCCATCGCCCAAGAGCACATGGCCGCCGCCGGCTGACCAGGGTGCATACATTTGGCAGACATGGCAGGTTGGAAATGAAGGTGGGTGTACGATGCCTGGCTCATCAGCGGCAGGACCTGAATGGCACAGCACGAAGGTGGCACCGGCATCGCATTGAGTAAACGGAAAACGCTGCGGGTCCAGCGGGCATGACTGGGAGCCAGGGATGACGCCCACCCATGTCTTGTCGCTAATGGTCGTGTGCTCGCCTAAGAAGACGGTATGGCTTAGCCCGTCGGTCACGTCGGCCAATCGCGTACGTGAGTTGCGATAGAATGGGCCGCTGGCTACCGCTTGCCAGTGGGCCAGCGGCGGCTGGTAGCCCCACGGTTCGTCTTGCCCAGCATTGGCCACATAATGCGACTTGCCCAAGCGAGCCAGCAATCTGCCCGTATCGTCCTTAACGTCCGTAAGTGATGCGTAATTGGGCGCGGCAGGATTGAGAAACGTAGCGATGTGAGCTTGCCCAGCGGGTAGGTTCTTAGCGTGCCATAGCGACAGCGACCAATCGATCTGGCCAGCCACGGTTTGCTGTTCGATATATGGCAGCAGCAGAGCGCCCCAGCCCCAACCGGGCGCGGCATCCAGCGTAGTCGGATCGGCCAACGGATCGTTGACGTTGGAAACATAACCTGGCGGCAAACGTCTGAGGGCACTCTCGTAATTCAACAACCCTAACCCCAACTGTTTGAGGTTGTTCTGACTTTGCGTGCGCCGCGCCGCCTCGCGCGCCGACTGCACCGCTGGCAACAGCAGCCCAACCAGCATGCCAATGATGGCGATCACCACCAGCAATTCGACCAACGTAAATCCCCTTGCGCGCTTCATCGCTTCCTACTCCTGTGTCGTGGTCGTGTCGAAGTGCAACGTGTCGGCCCAACTGGCGAAAGTGTAGCATAGGCTACAATTTATAAAAAGTGTAGCATAGGCTACACTTTGGTCAAGGACCAAGGGCTGGCGAATGAAACTGGGGTAAGAGTTTAAAGTAGAAGTTTTAAGTAGAAGGCTGACGGTTGAGGCAGCGTCGGCCGTCAATCGGCGCAGCTATTGGCGACGATCTTGGCAAAGCACTTGAGCGTGGCTGTGCTGACATGGTGCTCAATGCCTTCGGCATCGACCGCGGCCGTCTTGGCATCTACCCCGATGGCCAGCAGGAATCGATAGACCAAGTCATGGCGCTGCTGCGATTGTTGGGCCAGTTTCTTGCCCTCAGGGGTCAAGGTAATCGGTCGATAAGGTTCCGATTGCAATAAACCGGCCTCTTTCAGGCGAGCCACAATGCGCGTGACCGTCACGTGGCTGACCGCAAACGTGCGTGCCAAGTCGATCACTCGGCAGGCACCGCGCGCGGCCACGATTTCAGCGACCGCCTCGACGTAATCCTGAGCCGTTTCGGAGGAATGGTCGTTTCGAGTCCGCCGGTGCGGCTCGGCGTCTCGTGTGGGCTTGGTCATGGGGTTTCAGGCGGCTCGGATGCGGGGTGAATGGGTATGGCTTTAGTTTTGCCCAGGAGCACTTTTCCAGCAAGATGGGGGCGGTCGGCGGTGGTCGGCCACGTTTTCATGCCCCACTTTGATCGGATCTTCATCAACTCTGGCAACCGAAAACACAGAATGCTCGACACAATAGGCCTGTGGTCAGCCGCCATGGCTGGTGTTTTACGGCAGGTGCATGGCGTAGCTGGCCGCAAGTACCCGATACTTCCCAATTTTGCGCCCTGTTGCCAGCGACCGCCAAGATGCGGACAATAGGGAGTTCCCGCCGCCAACTTTATCTCTTGGCAACTACCTCACAATTGGAGTGCTCCAATGAAAATACTTAGATTACCTCGTTTCGCTATTGTCGCTTTTCTGTCGCTCTCTTGCGTCCAAAGCAGTAGTGACAACCTTCTGGCCGAGCCGCCCGTTGGCCTTCCCGCCCTGACGGAGCCCAAGGATAACCCGTCGACAGAGGCCAAGATTGAACTGGGCCGCATGTTGTACTTTGACAAGCGTTTGTCGTCGGACAACACGGTTTCCTGTGCCAGCTGCCACGACCCCAAACATGGTTGGTCCAACAATGATGCCACGGCCGTTGGCGTCGGTGGGCAACGTGGCGGACGCAGTGCGCCGACGATCATTAATTCAGCCTATCAGAAGTTTCAGTTTTGGGACGGTCGAGCCGGTTCTTTGGAAGAGCAGGCCTTGGGACCAATTGCTAACCCGATCGAGATGAACTTACCGATTGAAGAAGCGGTGAAGAAGTTGTCCGCGATCGAAGGCTATCAGAAGCGATTTCAAGAAGTTTTTGGCAGCGGGGTCACTGCCGATAACCTGGCCAAAGCCATCGCGGCTTTCGAACGTACGGTGATTTCAGGTGGCGCACCGTATGACCTTTTCAAAGGCGGGGATAAAAATGCCCTGACGCCAGAGGCCCAGACCGGGATGAAACTGTTTTTCGGCAAAGCCAATTGTTCCGCCTGTCACAATGGTCCTCACTTCACCGATCTGGGTTTCCATAACCTGGGCGTGGGGGCTGCAGCCAAAGAACCCGATCAAGGGCGACGTAAGATCTCTGGCCTGGAAGGCGATCAGGGTTCCTTCCGGACGCCAACGCTGCGTGAAATTGCCCGCACGGCACCGTATATGCACGATGGCAGTCTGAAAACGCTCGAAGAAGTTGTCGACTATTACAACCAGGGCGGAACGAAGAACGACTACCTCGATGAAGAGATCTACCAACTAAAACTCACGGACGCCGAGAAGAAAGCACTGGTCACCTTCCTTAAAGAAGGGCTCACCAGCACCAAGTACCCGGACGTCGCTGTCCCCGAACTGCCCTGATCGACCCTTTAGCCCAACAGCTCATTGGTTGATACGCATCCAAAATCTAATTTCGAATTACCGTTTGCTGACGTGCCGACGGCTGCCCCACCCACGATCATCTATCGTTAACTTTACCTCTTGTAGGAGCATCCTGACTGTGAAAATTACGAACCTGTTTCGCACGCTGAGTTTGATGGCCTTGTGCCTGCCGGCACTCTGCTTGTCAGCTGTGGCCGAGGATGGCCTGAAAATCGATACGATCTTGTCGGACCTGGATAATCCGTGCGGTATCGCTATTCAACCAGAAACCGGAGTGGTCTTCATCGCTGATAGCGGCGCTTCGCGCGTTATCAAAGTCGTCGATGGCAAGGCTGAGCCGGTGGTCACCGATTTTCCTGTCGACGTCTATGGCAAAGGACCTAAGTACAACATCGGCCCCTTGGGCCTGGTATTCCTTGACCAGAATACATTGGTTGTCGGCGGTGGCGGTTTGCTAGACGGTGAAGAACTGCTACGCGTCTATGATCTCAAGGATATGAAAGAGCCGCTCAAGGCCGACAAGATGAAGGCTAGCTACAAACTGGCCGCCAGCGAAGAAGTCAAAGGTGAAGGCAATTTTTATGCGCTGGCCAAGACCGATGATGCGATCTATGTAACTTGCAATGGCGACGATACCAAGGGTTGGGTCTCCAAGGCGACGTTCAAAGGCGCTGACGTTACTGGTTTCGAGCGTTATCTGGCTTCCAAAGAAGCCACCGAAGTGGACGCACCTGTTGGCGTGACCATCAGCCCACGCGGTGAATTGGTAATCGGACAGATGGGCGAAATCACCGTGCCTGGTGACAGCTTGCTGACGTTCTATGATCCAGCCAGCAAAGAAAAGTTGCTCAATCTCAAGACCAATCTGCACGACATCACTGCGTTGGCTTACAGCCCACGTGGACAGTTGTACGCGTTGGATTTCGCTTGGGCCGACCTCAAGCAAGGTGGACTGTTCCAGATGTTGGCCGAAGGCAAAGATGCGATCAAGACCAAGAAGATTGCCGAACTCGATAAGCCAACGGCCATGGTCTTCGATGCCGAAGGTGCTTTGTACGTCACCGTCATTGGTGAAGAGAAGAAGGGCAAATTGCTCAAGGTTGCCCCTGGCCTCTAAGCCGCCAGCACCTGGTTGAAATCTAGTTGACACTCATTGATAGGGGATGCGACGCGATTCGCATCCCCTGTTAAGAGGTCTGACCATTTCGGATTATCTCATGACTTCCTATGCAGTTCTTGGAGTAGGTGCGTTAGGCGGTCTGTATGGTGGTCTGTTGGCACATGCGGGCTTTGATGTCCACTTTTTGCTGCACAGCGACTTTGAGCATGTGCGGCAGCATGGGCTGAAGGTTCAGTCGCCGCTGGGTGACTTTCATTTGCGATCGGTGCTGGCCTACCGAGACGCGCGCGATATACCGCCCGTCGACGTGGCGATTGTAGCTTGGAAGACGACCGCCAATGCGGCGCTGCCCCAAGCGTTAAGCGGACTTCTCAAAGAGACCGGGTGCGTACTGGTCCTGCAGAACGGTTGGGACATCGAGCAGGACTCGGCCCAAGTCGTGGGGGCTGAACGCGTTTTGGGTGGTTGTTGTTTTTTGTGCAGCAACAAAGTGGGACCCGGCCACATTCATCACCTCGACTACGGTCGCATCGCATTTGGTGAATACGCATCCTCGCTGTCTGGGGCCATCACGCCTCGTCTGGTGCAGATCGAAAGCGAGTTTCGCTCAGCCGGTATCGACATCACGGCCACGGCCGATCTGCGTCAGACTCGCTGGTCTAAGTTGATGTGGAACATTCCGTTTAATGGTCTATCGGTAGTGCTGAATGCTTTGACCGATCGCATCATGGCCGATCCGCATACGGCTCGTCTGGCTGAGTCGTTAATGCGTGAAGTACGCGAGGCGGCGGCTGCTTGTGGCAGTTCGGTTGACGAGAGTCTGATTGATAAGTTGCTGAGTGACACTCGCAAGATGGTGCCCTATGCCAGCAGCATGCTCTTGGATTATCAGCAAGGTCGACCGATGGAAGTGGAAGCCATCTTTGGCAATCCCCTGCGTGCCGCCCAAGCCGCCGGCATGTCGACCCCGCGCATTGAGATGCTCTACCAACAGCTGAAGTTT
>JADLDX010000854.1 GCA_020846515.1 Pirellulaceae bacterium | reverse complement strand
TTTGTCGCTGGTACCATTAGATCAGGCGAGCCAGTGGGAAGAAACATTGATCGCCGCGGGTTGTACGCGGGGCGAGGCGGCTGAATTCGAAACAGGTCGGGTACAAAATTTTTGGCCGGTGGCGGGTCGCGAAATCTCCGAGCGTACTTTACCGCAAGAGTTGGATCGAGACGTGCTGGCAATCAGCTTTAATAAAGGCTGCTACCTGGGACAAGAAACAGTAGCTCGGTTGGACGCCATGGGTGAGGTACAAAGGAAGTTATGCCTCGTTGAGTTGCACGGTATAGAAGAAATTGTTACGCCACAAGCGTTAGTTCGTGACGGCAAAGAAGTTGGCAGCTTAACGTCGGCGGCACCCCTGGCGGCAGATGGTCGACGCTTGGGCTTGGCGCTGATGCGCCGAGGTTCCATGTCACCTGACAGCCCATTCATGGCGGGCCAGGTGCCTGGCAAAGTATGCGAAAAAGGTTCTGACCATTTGGCAGGTAATAGCTGAGGCTCAGCAGTGATACGTTCATGACAACCATACGTGAAGAATTGACGGTATGACCGACTGGAGCATTCAATGCCAGGGGCTGACCAAAGAATTTCGCGATTCCGTGGCGTTGGCAGATTGTGATTTGCAGGTGCCCGTCGGTTCGATCGTTGGTTTGTTGGGTCCCAATGGTGCTGGCAAGACAACTCTACTTCGCACCTTGCTGGGATATCAACGTCCCACACGGGGAACTGCCAAGGTGTGTGGTTTTGATTGTGTCACGCAGAGCTTGAGTGTGCGTCGGCAAGTGGCCTACTTACCCGGTGATGCCCGTCTGTTTCGTTCGATGACAGGCCATGGCATTTTAGAGATCTTCAGTGGTTTAAGTCCTCATGGAGATCTGCAGCGCGCACGCGGAGTCGCCGCCCGGTTGGAACTGGACTTGCGGCGACGCGTCATGTTTATGTCGACGGGTATGCGACAAAAACTAGCTCTATCAATTGTGCTTGGCTCTGCTGCCCCATTAGTAATTCTGGATGAACCCACCGCCAATCTGGATCCGAATGTGCGCGGAGAAGTGATCGCCTTGGTTCGCGAAGTGCGTGATGCGGGACGCACGGTACTGATGTCCTCGCATATTTTCAGCGATATCGAAGATACCTGCGACGAAGTCGTGATTTTGCGCGCGGGCCGACTGGTACACTCTCAACGATTAGCTGAACTAGACCAATTGCACATCGTACAAGCTCGTTGGTTGACGTCTGAAGCAGGCCTACCGACAGACTGGCCGCGTTATGTCGTCGATATCC
This sequence comes from Pirellulaceae bacterium, assembly GCA_020846515.1. GTDB lineage: Bacteria > Planctomycetota > Planctomycetia > Pirellulales > Pirellulaceae > Aureliella. The sequence continues at coordinate 6,923 of JADLDX010000854.1, read as the reverse complement.
AGTTGCGAGAGAATCAACTCGAGTTGCAACTCAGTGGACAAGCGCAGAACTGGTTACAGTGGCTCAGCACATTGCCCACGGCTGACATGCGGATTGAACGCGCAAGTGTCAACTCGATCTACCAACGCTTTCACAGGTCTTGAATGTTTCGATTATTGTTAAAAAAAGCGTTACTTGAATCGTGGCCCTTGCTGACGGCATGCAGCTTGATGGTGTTTGCCTTTTGCTGGACGCGCGTCTGGATCGTCACGCGTTTCGAACTGCAACGCTTCGAAGGCTTCCTGGACCAACTGCGGCAGTTTGAAAAGTTCATGCCGGTACCCTTGGAGCAAGTGCTCACCTACGCCGGTTCCTTGGCGTTGACGTTCGATGAACCGGTACTGATCTTGTGTATGCTGGTGTGGTCGATTTCGCGGGGGAGCGATGTAGTCAGCGGTGAATTGGGACGCGGCACGTTGGAGATGTTGCTTTCTCAACCGATTGGCAGATTGAAGTTGATGGTGGCGCATCTGCTTCTGGCCGGTGTCGGAGTCATTTGGTTGACCGCGTTGGCCTGGTTGGGTTTGTATATGGGGATTCAGACGAACAGCGTGCGTGAAACGGTTCAATCGGGTCTCAGTTTGCAGATTCCATTTTCAAGCTTCAAGCTTCCCATATTCACCGGCACCGAAGAGGTGGTGATGGTGCCGCTGAACCAACGCGTGGATGCTCGCCTATTCATCGCACCCTGCTTTAATCTAATGGCCTTCAGTATGTTCATCTTGGGCCTATCCGCTTTGCTCAGCGCGGTCGATCGATATCGCTGGCGCACGATTGGCTGCGTCCTGGGATTTTATGTGCTGGAACTGCTCCTGTATTTGTTGGCCAAGGCCACACCGGCCACAGCTTGGTGTCAGTGGTTCACTTTCTTCACCTTGTACCAGCCCGATGGTATCGTGCACTTGATCAGCCGAGACCCACAATCAGCCTGGTCGTTATGGACTACGCCCACCACGTTTTGGACAACCAGCTTAGGCCCTTTGGGCATATCGCTCGTCCTGCTATTGATGGCCACCGCGTGCTTCATCATCGCAGGCTGGTGGTTCCAGCGTCGCGACCTGCCTGCTCCGGTCTAAAAAATGGGTCAGGTCTATTTTCGGGTCGGCTGTGAGCTATTCAAACACTAATCGGCCAAACGATTTGTATTCGTGAAAGCTCGGGCCAACTCGAGCCCAATCCCAACTGCCTTGTTGCTGGCCATCGTAGTCCATGCGATAGAAATTGGCCCGCCAGATTGTGCCTGGCTTGGGTGGCACGTTGGCCAGAGGCTTGAGCATGTCGTACGGGATGAACACTTCGGCCGACCAACCGCTGACTTTAGCCAGCGACTTCAAATCGCCACCGCGCGCGGCCGTGGCTTTCCGCGTTTTCCGCTCCGCTCCAGGCTCGCCGATCGACCAAGGTCGCCAGCCCAGGAATCGGCCGTCGATGTTCGGTATCAGAATCGGCAATTCATATCCCAAAGGCGAGATCTCGTATTCGAAGTAGACCGGGTGTCGCTCGTCGGTCCAGAAGAAGCATTCGTAAACATCTTCCGTCCACAGATCCAAGAAGTCTTCGCGTTTCGTCGAGGTCAATTGCGCGTCGGCGCCATCAAACAATACATAGACTCCTGTTTTGGAGTACAACATTTTGAAGCGTGTTTCATAGTCATGCTTGGAGTTGGGCCGTTTGTTTAACGCAACCCAGTCAGACTTGTTCCAGGCAGTCGCTTGTCCCGAGCCGGTCAGTTGGAAGTCGTCGCAGGCTTTGACGGTCAACTCCGGCAGTTTAACTTGCTCCGACGCAGGCTTGTCTTGTGACCAAGATACCATCGCCGGTACAACGGCCAGCACCGCAGCTATCGCAATAATTGGTCGGACCATCAGACTTACCAGTTGAAGTAATGTAAACGCCGGGACGTCGCTATGTGTGCTCCGAACTACTGACGACTCACTGTCTTTACCAGTCTGGCTGACTCTTTCAACAGGAACTCTTCGTCCTTAAAGGGTTCGTAGCTGATATCCTGCCACAGGACTTTGCCTTGCGCGTCGATGAGGAAAGTGCCGTGGAGCGGCTTCTTTTCGAAGTCATCAAAGCAGCGGAAGGATTTAAAAGTGTTTAGCGCTGGATCGGCCAGCAGCGGTATCGCTAATGGCTTGGCGTAGTTATCGATGCCTTTCGCCAGTTCCTCAGTCGACTCCGTGCTAATCGCCACTAACTCGATGCCGGCGGATTTGAATTTATCAGCCACTGGTGAAAACTCTTGCAATTGTTCCAAGCAATGCAAACAACCAAAGCCTAGATAGAAAATGACCACGACAGGCTTACCAGCGAACTTATTGGAACTGACGATCTCACCTGCGCGAGTCTTGGCTTCCCAAGTAGGCGCGTTGTAAGGCGAATAGCGGAACGGGCCGAGCGAATCCAGATTGGGCCGTGGGCCGATATCTGTTTTGGCCTGGTATGGCAAGGTCCACGCTTCACCGAATCCCAGTTCCAATGCTAAGGGCTTGAGCCGAGCCAAGAGAGGTGTGGCCAAGTCGCTGGTACCAGCCGCTTCGCGTAGTTTCTCGAACTCGGCTTTGGCATCGCTTGCCCCGCGTGACTGCCACCGTACGTAGGTCTGCACAGCGCCGGGCAATACGGTACCTGGGTTACTCTTGATTTCGGCAGCAGCCATTTCTAAAGCTTTGTCGAGTTTACCGGCTTTGGCCAGCCATTCAACTTTCAGTAACTTGTCCCAACTGCCGGCCTTGTCGCTCAATTCAATGGCCCGATCCCATTGACCGGCGCGAGATGCCTGGGCGGCTTGGACCGCAGCCACACTTTCCATCAGTTGTTTGCGAATTGGCTCCAGTTGCTTCTTCTTCTCGGCTCGCTCTGTTGCGAGGCGTTTGCGATTGGCTTCTGCCTTCTTCTTGTCTTCATCCGCGATTTTCTGAGCTTCTGCCTTCTTCTTCGCCTCATCTTCGCACGTTGCCTTCGCAGCACTGGCGGCTGCGGCAACAGGCATGGATTTGTCTGGCGTGCGCGGCTGCGGCGCTGGCGGCACACCTTCGTCGGGCGAGGCGGCCTTCAAGACCGGCTTTTCTTCGTCCGTCAAGGCCTTCCATTCCGCTTCGACCTTCGCAAGACGCGAGTTCAATTGGGCCAGGATGTCTGCGGCGGGCGCAGCCTGGTCCAGCATGGCGTGGGCCACGCCCAAATAGCGCAGGCATTCCACTTGCGTCGCAGGCTCTTCGCCGCGTTCGATCAGTCCCGATTGAATGGCCGCAATGACTTCAGGCCACAATCGATAACTGCTCAGCGTCAGTAGCAATCGCTCGCGGCCATACTTGGCGCTGCCACCTTTAAGCGAATTATATTTCGGATGCCGCGGCAACTGAATCATGTTAGTCGCCAAACTGACCGCATCGTTAACGCGACCAATTTTTAATAAATTGCGGATCATCCACTCATTATTGTGGGCAAAGTTATGAATCTGGTCGGGCAGGATGTGGTCGCGCATCATATGTGCGTGATCAACACGAGCCGAGGCCTCTTGTTGCCAGACGGCATCTTGAAAGCGATTGAGATTGGAATACGTATGGCCAGGCATATGCCACATATGCGCGATGCCAGGTAGGCTCGGACCGCACTGAGCCGCACTGGCGAGGGCTTGCGCAGGTTGTCGACGATCCCACAAATGGATGCGATAGTGATGGGCCGGATGCATGGGGTTCTTGTCAAAGACATCCTGCAACACGGAGTTGACCGCGACGTGGCTAGCCAAGGGCAAGTCGCTGCGTTCGTTCTCCCATAATTGCAAGCCAAGGAAGGCTCGAGCCTCAATATCCTCGGGGTACTTCAGCACCAGTTCTTCCAGATCACGCGTGTAAGCCTGGGCGATTTCTTTCTTGCTAAGCTTTTTGCCATCGGACTTTTCGCGGAAGCGTTTGTGAGCCGCATCGATATACATCTGCTCGCGCTCGGAACCCTGCGATTTTCGCTCGACGGCCTGAGTGATGAAGCCTTCTGCCCGTTTACGATTGTTGACGTTGGCCATCGCCATACCCCAGTAGCACATCGCGCACTCGGGATCCAGCATCGATGCCTGTCGGAACGAACGTTCGGCTTCGTAGTACCAGAAGCCATGCAACTGCGCGACACCTTGATTGAAAAACTTTTTGGTATCTTCGTTTTTCGTAGTAATCGCAAACTGAATGTTGCCCATGCCCTGCATCAAATAAGCGGCTTGACGCGGTCCCTCATCAAACGTTTCGCCATGCATGGAATGCCCAGGCTCAGGGGCCTTGTCTGCCTTCTGCTCAGCGGCCGGCTTCTGCTCAGTGGCCGGCTTTTGCGAGGCTGGAGCTGGCTCATCGGCCCTGAGGGCACCTGCTGCGCCCGGTAGGCCAGGCATAGTCAGCGAGCACGAAGCACAGAGGAAAAGCCAGAGAAGTAGGGCAGGCCTGGTCATAAGAGTGGCTTTCAGCGAACGGAGGCAGGAAGGACTGGGCGGCGCAGCGCCCGGCTAACTCGGCTCCATTGTGATGGCTGGCCAGTTGCTTTTCAATGGTGGCGTTCCTTAATGTCCAAGTGACTTGAGCCGCAGACGCCGACCGGGCAGTCTAGCTAAGGTCACAACGATCAGCATGCTCCACATGGATGGTTCCGGTACCGCGACAATACCCACCTGTCCTACTTGACCGATCCGGAAAAGCTGTGTTACGTCGTCCGCATTGTAAAATCGAGACGCGCCCGCATCTAAACGAATTTCGTAAGTGCCACGGGCAAGTTCGGTGTCGATTGATTGACGTTGGCCAATTTCTAGACGAGCCAACAACAAGGGGCTGGTCACAGTGACGTTCGTGTAGTTGCCAGTGGACGGATTGAATGTCGAATCGCCTCCCGCCAAAGAGCCGATTGATGGGTTTAGTCGGTTAGCATAGAAGTTGTCCGGGGAACTGCGTCCAGCGAACACATAACCAGGTAGCCCTTGCTCGGAGTTCGACTGGCGCAAAGCATCGGTGGGTGCTGAAGCTGAAAAGCTGTCGTGGAAGAAGAGTTCACCCGACGCAGGTTGCCCGACAGGACTAACGTCTTGAATCGTGAATCGAACATCAAAGCCAGCCAGGTTCAGCGGCGTGCCATCGAAACTGCGCACGACGACGTCGACGAAGCTGGTGCCTCTGGGCCCCATTGTGACGGAACTAATGTCGACTACGAAATCTCCATGACTCCGACTCGAGCCTGCCGACCAAGTGAATAGGGCGATGAAACTACAAATAGTTAACGATAGCTTATGCATGAAATCAATCATCCAGGAATGGTTTGAGGTGATCTGCCAATCGGCGATTATTGTTTTTCTGGAAGTTCACTAAATTTCGGTCGGTTGAATTTACGCTGGGTAGACTGGGATTGACGAAGTAACTCCCATCCACGTCGCCGTTCAGATTCGGACCGATGCGTCCCAGTTGCAAATTGACCAACGTCAAGTCGGCATCGTCCACCTGTTCGTCGCCGTTCGCATCGCCCAGCACCCGCGCAAACTCAAAGTACCGATCGACTGCGTCCGCGTAGTCACCGTCGCCGTTCCCATCGACCAATACGCGATAAAAACCATCGCCGGAATTCGAAGTTCGATTGCCGGTGATGCCGTTCAGTCCCCAGTCCAATCGCAAGCGATCGCCCTGTCGTGTCACATCAAAGCCGGTGACGGCGCTACCGGTTCCGTGGGTCACGTCGGTCGCGTTGAGATCAAAGCGTTCGACTCGCAGAGGATTCAGCAGCAACAAATCGGCCAGGCCCGCCTCACTGCTGAATTGAATATCGACGGTCCGAATATAGGAGCGTTGATCGCTCGCCTGCTGCACGTCGATACCGGTGGCCTGCAAGCTACTATTGGCGAATGTAGCGGTGACCAATACATCTGCGTTATGCGCGGGAGCGAACTCGATATTGCCGGCCGTATCGCGGCCGATAGTAAAGAATCGATACTGGTGTACAGTCCCGTCGGTCAGCCCTTGATAGGTGGTCGCAGCGGAAACTTTGCCGTTGGCATCCGCGGTACCAGTGGCAACACTGCCTATTAGCTCTGCCGTGCCACCATCAATACTGACGAACAGATCAAAGTAACGCAGTTGTCCGCCGCCAAACTCTTGGCCCGACATGTTGACGGTGAATCGTCCAGAACTATTGGCCACGGCCGACTCGACACGCGTTTGAGGTGGATCCAGATCGCCGACGCGGATCTGCGCATCTGGCGAGACCGGCTCGTTCTCGATATTTCCCGCCAGGTCCTTGGCGACACTGCGGAAGAAGTAGGTGTGGTTGCTTGTGCCGCGATAAACAGTGGCCGGTAAAACGTGCGGTACAGTCGCAAACCAGGTGACGGGCCCCGAATCGATCGAAACGAAAATGTCATACTCAAGGATGCCAGACGCAACCAACTCGCCGGCGCCGACGGGATCGATACCAACGATGTAGATCGGGATGTCTAGCGATGTGGCCTGAGCCGGAAGTGGGCTAACCGCGCTGGTTGGCGGAGTGACGTCGTTGGTAACTTGGATCACGGTCAGGTAGTCCTGTCCGTCTCACTTAGTCGCTCCGACGAATCGACCTCCGTCGCAGCCACCAAGCAGCTTGAGATCCGCAACGTGGCACCAACGGCGACGATCGTGAACTCAGGACCAATTGCGCGCGGCGCAGTGGCCACGATTCGCGTTGACAATGTGCTCGATCCATCAACGGAAGACTTGAACCACTTGAGGTATAGCTACGACTTCAATAACGACGGCGACTATAATGATGTTGGCGAACGCTTTCTGACGACAGCCAGGGAATTGGTTATCCCCAGTCGCTATTTGGAGAATCTTGGCAGTCACACCATTGGAGTGCGCATCAACGATGATGAAGGGGCC
>JADLDX010000853.1 GCA_020846515.1 Pirellulaceae bacterium | reverse complement strand
CGGAGCAGCGCAAGCTGCCCGGTTGTTTGCAGAGAAAACAGAGTCAGGACTTGACGGCTTGCGCCGATGCCGTTTTTAGTTGATCGCTGTTAGTCGAAGTACGCCTACGGCTGACTGTTAAACGAGGGTACGCCTACGGCTGACTGTTAAACGAGGGTACGCCTACGGCTGACTGTTAAACGAGGGTACGCCTGCGGCTGACTGTTAAACGAGAGTACGCCTACGGCTGACTGTTAAACGAATCCAGGCATTATTTACTGAACGGTATCGGGTTTACGAATGGCGAAAAAAGCGAAGAGCGATAAGATCCGCATCGACTTTCGCAAAAACCATCAGAGCCGCAAGCGTCCCAATGATCTAACGCGGAAGTTTCAGCAAGACGATCTGGATGACTCCCAGCTAGCCAGTGGCGAACGCATTAGCGGCAAAGGCGAATTGACTCGACGCCGCACCATCTTGGGCGGTCAAAGTACCGAGGGTCAAGACGGAGGCGGTCGAGGTTTAAGTGATCAATCCAGTGCCCCAGGTCAATCCAGTTCCTCCGAGCCTAATAGCGCTCAGGGTTCGGTTGGTGGTCAGCTGACTGATGCCGGCATGTCGGCGCACTTCAGTCAAATCGGCGAACCCACCAAGACCGGTCGAGTGTTACGCGTGCATGGTTTGGAAAGTGTGGTTCGCACGGATGACGGCACCGAATATCGCTGTGCGGTGCGACGCGTATTGAAGAACATGTCCACCGATCAACGCCATGTGGTCGCTGCCGGTGATGTGGTGACCTTCCGCCCCGAGGGTACGCAGCAAGGTATCATCGTCGCCATCCATCCACGCCGCGGGGTGCTTAGCCGGACCAGCAAGGGCCGCAAGCATGTGATCGTGGCCAACATTGACCAGATCATCATCGTTGCCAGTGCCGCCGAGCCTGGTCTGAAACCGCATTTGATCGATCGCTTTCTGGTAACGTCCGAGCAATCGGGGTTGGAAGCCATCATCTGTATCAACAAGGTCGACTTGGCTGATCCGTCAGAGTTGCAGCCGTTGGTCGGAGTGTACGCGCAGATGGGATATCGAGTCCTGTTAACCAGTGCCGCTCGAGGCTGGAACATCGACGCCCTGCGTCAATTGGTGACCAACTGCCACAGTGTGGTGACGGGGCAAAGCGGTGTTGGCAAGAGTTCGTTGCTCAATGCAATTCAAGCTGGATTGGCTTTGCGGATCGGGGCTGTCAGCCAAGAGAACAGCAAAGGCAAACATACGACGACTACGGCTGACCTGATACCTTTGGCCAGCGGGGGTACGATCGTCGATACGCCTGGCATTCGTCAATTTGAGTTGTGGGACGTGGTTGCGGCCGAGGTGTCGGGCTTGTTCCGCGATTTGCGACCTTACGTTAATCATTGTCGTTTCCCGGATTGCACCCACATACATGAAGTCGATTGTGCGGTGCTGGACGCCGTAGCTGACGGACGCATAGATCCTCGCCGTTATGACAGTTATGTCCACTTGATCGAAGACCCCTCTTCGCCCGTGTAAGCGCCCGTGCCGGAAGGTCGACGCTTCTATCGCGAACCGGATGTGCCACAATCATGGTCAAACGACATGGCGGGAGGTCGACGCTCCGCGGAGACACGCATCCCGATTGTCCGACCATCCATGTCGTCTGGGCTCGTTCAATCGCGAACCGAATGTGCCATGGACATTAGTCAAACGACATGGCCAATCAGTCGCGCTTTGCGGCATGTCTCCGCAAAGCGTCGACCTCCCGGAGACAAGTTTCCCAGCCGGCCGACTATCCTGTGAAGCATTTTAGAAGCGGAACGGCGCAAGCCGTCCGGTATATCCCCGTGAAGCATATTAGAAGCGGAACGGCGCAAGCCGTCCGGTGTATCTAGGTAGCAATAGGAACCGGAGGGCTTGCGCCCAACCGCTACAAATGCCGGATTTCACGAGCAAACATGCTTCACAGCGTTGGGCCCAGGGGCAGACCTTGCGATCCCAGATTGTTTTGCGCGTAAACTAGGGCGGCGTAAACGGAGCTCCCCGGCACCTCAGAGACGCGGATGGATCAGAGTTCAGCCAGGCGTTGCTGGGCGTCGCCAAATCGCGGCAATGAGATCTCCATGCGATCGAGCAGCGATAGGTAGAGACTGCACGCGCGCCGCTCACCAGGACTGCGACCGGAGTAATCCAGCACTCGGCCTGTCGCGAGACTGCCGCCCCCGCCGCCGGCCAGCAACATGGGCATCTCAGTCGCCTGGTGTTTGTCCCCGTCCAAGAGATTGGAACAGAACAACAAAATCGAATTGTCCAGCAGCGATTGCTCACCTTCATCAATCTCTTTCAAACGTTTCACCAGATAAGCCAGTTGCGAAACATGAAACTGGTTGGTCTTTAAATACATCGCCTCTAGTTCTGGCTGGCGACCGTTGTGCGTTAGATCCAGATGTAAACTACCTTTTACACCCTGCAGGAATCCAAAATTCATCTGCGAAAGATCATTGTTCAGCATACACGTGGCCACGCGCGTCTTGTCCATTTGGAACGACATTACCAAGAGATCCAGCATCAGACGCATATGCTCCGGGACACTCTGCGGCAATTGAGACGCAGGCCGCTTCATTGTCGGCTCAGTGACTGTCGGTCGCCAACCTTCAAGTCGGCCTTCGCCGGCAGCACGGGCAATGCGCTGTTCAACGTCGCGTATAGACTCAAGGTACTCATCCAGCTTGACACGATCACTACCTGCCATCTTGGGACGCAGGTTCTGCGCATCGGCCAACACCTGGTCGAGAATGCTGCGGTCGAGTGTTCGCGAACTGCCACCCACCAATTGGTCGAAGACTCGTGATGGATAGATTTCTTTGGTAGCAGGCTTGGTATCTGCCGCCCAAGAAATGTTCGAACCATAGATCATCGATAAACCATCCTCCAGCCGTAGCTCTGTTGGTTCGATGCCAAGCACCAGGCTCGGTATCACGGTTTTGCGCCCGATGGTATGGGCCATGACCTGATCCATACTCTTGCCTACGCGAATCTCGTTTTGATTAGTGTTCACCCAAGCACCGGACAACAGATTGGGCATTCGCCCCAGATGAGCACTCGGATGGAGCGCGGCTTGCTCATTGTACAAGCCACGCAGAAAGATCATGTCTTGAGTGTAGGGGGCCATGGGCGCCAAGCCTGGGCCAAGCTGCATGCGGGCACCTTGCCCTCTGGCCCACCAATGCTCGGGCTCGACTCCATTGGAAAAGTAAATACACGCAAATCGTCGCGGAGGTGCGCTCTTTCTGGCAGCATCACTGGCGGATACGCGTTTGCCTGAGTCCTGGGCGCGCAGCGGCAATGAAGAGAGATATGGCAAGGTCAAGGCAAGACCACTGCTGCCTCGCAGGAATCCTCGTCGACTGATAGGACTGGTTGCGGTGACGTTCACGGATGAACCCTTTCATTGCGTTCTTGCCGGGGTTGATTCCCTGTTTTTGACGTCCAGTTCGTATGTTACTAAAAGCGGCACGGCGCCAACTGTCCGGTATGCGTATCCCATTCTCATCAAACACGACGCCTGGTGGCGAAGGACTACCAATTCGGGCGTGACTGAGTCATTCACTTTCGGCGATATTGAAATTGTCGACTATTGACCAAGCATATTACCAGTTCGACAAAACGACCATCCGAGTCTGCCTGCTGAAGCATTTTGTCTATTAATGGGCCGTCCGAAGCCAGTTCCGCGCGACCAAGCGCGTAGCCGAGCAATTTACTGGATAGATTGCGTTCAAATTGACGTTGTTCCCGACGCAGGAAATCCGCCAGGCCAGCCATGCCCTTTATCTCGGTGCCATCGAACAACACGCCAGCGGCATCGATGGGTAGCCCATCGCGATAGCTGTCACGCCAGCGGCCGATGGGGTCGAAATGTTCCATAGCAAAGCCAAGAGGATCGATGCGACTGTGGCACGTTTGACAAGCGACGTTGGTTCGATGAGCCTCTAGCCGTTTGCGTACAGTCATGCCATCGGCTTGAACATCATCGGCGGCTATCGAGCCGGCATCGGCAGGCGGAGGCGGAACCGGTGAGCCGACCACGCGGCGCAACATCCAATCGCCTCGTTTGACCGCGCTGGTACGCAGCGGCGCAGATGTCACCGCATGAATCGCACCCAAACCTAACAAACCGCCCCGATGTTCCGCAGCTAGTCCAACCACTTGCGTCGCATTCGAAGTGGAAAGGCCCGAACGCACCAAGCCATAATGCGCGGCCAATTCCGCATTAACAAATGTGTAGTCGGCAAACAGGATCTCCTGAATAGGCCGATTTTGCCTGACGATGTGCGTGAAAAATGAAATCGCCTCATCATACATGGCACGCTGCAGCGACTCGGTAAACTCGGGGAATCGCTCAGCATCAATGCCGCGATAGGCGTCGAAGCGATAAAACCCAAACCATTGACCAAAAAACTCAGTCGCCAATCGCCTGGCCTTTGCGTCGTTTAGCATGCGCCTTACTTGTGCGCCGAGTATCTCCGAATCGTGTAAACGATTTTGTTCGGCCAACTGGTATAGTTCCGCGTCCGGCATCGAGGACCAAAGAAAATAGCTGAGCCGGTTGGCGAGTTCGCGATCACTAAGCCGTGTAAGTGGCCCTGACGCAATGGTAATGGGCTCGCCCGCTTCTGTCTCGCTCGTTTCCACGCGGTAGATGAAGTCCGGGGCTATCAACACACGCGTTATCAAATGGCGAATTGCCGAGTCATGAGTTGCCTGCGCCTGGCTGCGCATCGACGTATAGAAATCGCGCAACCGCTTGTCCTCGGTGCTCGTCAGCGGCCGACGCCAAGCCAGACTGGCGAATCGGATGACCTCGTCCACGTGCCTGGATGGGACTGCCTGCAATCGCCCCTGCATCATCTGAGCCTCTTGAGCCATCGAAGCAACGATGCTCTTCAGCGGTTCAGATAACTGGTCTATATCGGCCGACGCAAGCCGGGCCGGTTCATACTGTGCCTGAGCCAGTCGTGCCGCCATGTCAGCGGTCACACCATACTTCTTGGAAGCGAATTGCACCAATTGCGCATGATAATCAAACGCAGTTAACAAGTCGGTCCAAGCTTCGTCCAATTGCGCACGCGTGGCATCATCAAGCATGTGCTCAACCAGGAAGCGATCATCGCGATGATACTTGACGGCGGTATGAAAATGATTGCGTTCGGGTTTGTTATAGGTATTGTCGAATAGGATCGGGATGGGATCGCGGTCTGACGGTGCGGGCTCGCGATGGGAGACTTCTGGCAACAACTGCGCGAACTGGGCAACATCATCTCTCCATTGCTGCACAAGCTGGCTTTGCGGATCGGCCAGCAAGGTCGACGTAGCGCCAGTTTCTGCTGCGGTTTCGCCCTCGATTTGACCATCGCTTAATCGGCAGCGCACGATGCGATTTTCGCCATCCATGAGATCTAACTCAACGGACACTTCAAACTGTGCGGCTCGCGCGCCTTTTGGAACTGCCAACTCAACGATCACTGATGATTGTCCTTCGAGAACAAAATCGTGTTCGCCGATCTTCAAGCCGCGTGGATGTTGGGAAAAGGCCAGTTTGTTGCGCGACTGGACAGTCAAGTGCTTTGACAACGCTGTGAATTCCCCACGTCGTCCCTCGAGATTGCGAAATAGGATTCGAGGCTCTCGCCAGATTGTGATGGCACCAGCCGAAGACTGCGAACTGGCCGGACCGACCGAAATCTCCAGTTGAGCGATGTCAGCGTCTTTGGCCCAATTGATATCAGCCTTGAGCGTTTGGCGAGTCCGGACATCGCGGACGCCATCGGTCAGGACGGCTGTCTCTTCTTCGTTACCGGCAGCGTCGGCCAGCATCGATTGCCATTCGCGCAAAGTCTGGCTGATTTGATGACAACCTTTACGAACTGCTGCCAGCAACTGCGTTTGTTCCTCTGCGCCACCGGCAACGCCGCGAGGCAAGGCTCGCCACTGATCAACGATGAGCGAGAGTGGAAATCGCGGCTCGGGCACATGCAGCACGCGCCAGATGTGCTGACAAAAACGAAGGCTTATCGATTCTTCTTGAGCCAACTCCTCGAGCGTCACGGCATGGCGCCCCAGTGCTTGGCGATTGTCAAAGCACCAGGCCACATACAGAGCGCGCGGGTAAAGGTCAAGCCCGAAAGGTTCGGCGCCTTCGCCAGCACCGGTTCGAAAGCCATGCTGACGGTAAATATCAGCTATGCGACCAATGGCAAATAGTTCGCGACCCGTTTCGCCTGCCGCTGAGAAAAACGACAGTGGTCCGGCGCCGACAACCGCATGAACGGCCACACGTTTGGCAGCTTCAAGGTGGCGTTCCAGCGACACATCGTCGATGAATTGGGCCGTGCCCACATTGGTAAAGCCCTCACCCCCAACGGCATCGTTGACAAAGTTGCTATCCGATCCAAGATCGACCCCTGTCAAATCCAAGGTCGTGTACGCATACTCGGCGCTGGTTAGTCGCCTCAAAACACTCTTGCCAGGGTCTCCCTCATAATCGCGAATGTGCTTGTCTAGTTGAGTCTGCAGTAATAGGGCAACGCGGCTGCGCTCGGAGTCAGTAGGTTGTTCCTCATCCTTGGGCGGCATGTTCTTGGTTTGTAGCGCCTGGATGATCTTCACCCAACTTCTGAATTGATTTGCCAGGTCGGGCTCGTCGATCAATTTCTCGAACTGGATCCCGCCAACTGCGTTGCCCTTATCGTGGCAATCGCCACAATATTTTCGCAGCACGGGCACCGCCTCATCAATGAATTCGTCTGCCCAACCTTGGTTAGCGAAAAAACACGTCCAAACGCAGAGACTGGCCCATAAACGGGGCCATGATTTGCGGTCAACAATCGCATGCTGGATCAACATCGAAATCCGATCCAATGGAGGCGGGAGTGAGCACCAGAAGGAGATATTCACTCTTCATCCTAGCCAAATGCTTGTACGCTGCACAAGCGGCAAACGACCGGCTTTCGCTAACCTGCCCGATAAACGCCCAGAGTGCCCTCGGAGTCACGCGAGAAAGAGGCCGTTCAGGCGGTTCATTTCGTAGATAGCTTCTTGCCTGACGCGGGCGAAGCCATAGCCACAAATAGCACGAATAAGATCTCTGAAACTGCCGCAGGCTTGCAATTCGGTCGGTCATCGCTCCACAATACAGAGGTTCTTTTACAGCCTCTCGAGCACGCAATCTCTTGAGCCGCAGTCTCTCGAGAAGGAGAGCAAAAGTGGAGTCGTTATGCGATCGCATTCTGTCGCCGCGAGTCTTTGTGGGCGACAGCGAGTCATCCGTTCTGTTGGTCGATTTGCTCGACGAATTGCTGTCGTTGGACGACTACCAGATTGTTCAGCTGACCGGTGCGGGCAAGACAACGGCAATGCACTATGCGCTCCAGTGGGCCAACCAGAACCAAAGACGGCTGGCCATTGAAGAGGTCGGACGGTCCGGCTTGGAGCAGCATATCGACAGTACGGCAGTCCGACAGGGCCAACCATGGCAAGTGTTATTGCTTTCTTCCGATAGCCCAAACAATGCGGATGTGCGCCTTAGACTGGCAAATTGGGGACGCGATGAGTTCATCGAGTATCTGTTGAAGTTCCATCCAGCGCAGTGCAAATCGGTGATGGCTCGAATCATGCACACGAGTCTCGATTTTGCGGAGGGTTCGCCCTATGTTTGGCAACCCATGCTGGATGCCATGGCCGCCTCGCCCGATCTGCATGACCCTAGTGAATTTGTACTTCAGCAGATGCAGCATGAGGTAACTGGGCGGCAAACGTTGCCAGCGCTAACGGACGAAATATTGTCGCGGCCCACAGTACGAGAGCGCGTGATCCAAGAGAACTCGGCATTGACCGCTCGGGCGAAACGTTGGCTGCAGTTGGCGGACGTCCGCGAGGCGCTGATGGCTGACCGATTGGCAGAACGCATTGCCGGTTGTTATCGATGGGCACTCAAACGCTACATCTCCACACGAATGCTGGACGAGATTGCCAAACGATTGTCGGCAACTGATCTGCGATTGGTGCGATTCTTGGAACGCTGTGCTACGAAGAGTCGTTACAGTGCCATGGCCGTGAGTCTGTTGGTCAGAATGCAGCCCGAGTGGCGGCCGAGTTCTCGCAAGCAAGTTGATTTAAGCGGAGCTGATTTAGGCAAGGTGGCTTGGAGCGGCTGTCAACTCCGCCGCGTACGCTTGATCAATGCCCGCTTGACCGAAGCCAACTTATCAGGCGCGGATGTGACCTGCGCCGTGCTACACAATACGCAGCTTCGCCAAGTGAATTTGCATGAAACCATGCTCAGCCAGGCGACTGGCCATGATGTCAGCTTTCGTCATGCCGATTTATCTCTCGTGATCGCACGCGAGTGCAAATTCAGTCGCGCAGATTTCGAACGAGCCAACTTGTCCTACGGCAGTTTTGTCGATTCACGCTTTGAACACACACGCATGCGCGGCACCAATCTGACGCATGCGAATTTTGACAAATGTACGTTTTATGAAGTCGACTTCGAACAAGCCGATTTCGAGTCGGCCACTTTTCATCAAGCCTGGTTTGCTCGTTCGGAATTGAAACTGGCCCGCTTGCGTGGTGCCCGCTTCCGTCAGGCGATTTTTCACAATGCAGATCTGGAAGCCATGGATCTGTCGGAATGCGATTTTGCAGAAGCCAGGTTGGGCAATGCACTCCTGACCGATACCATCGCGCAAGGGAGCTGCTTCCGCAATGCAGAAATGCGGGGCGCTGGACTGGCCGGCATCTTGTGGGCAGACTGCGACCTGCGAAACTCCGATCTGCGCGGCGCTGCATTTCATATGGGCTCGACCCGCTGTGGTTTGGTGGACAGCCCCTATCCATCGCACGGAACCCGGACAGGTTTTTATACCGACGACTATGTCGATTTGAACTACAAGCAGCCCGAGCAGATTCGCAAAGCGGCCTTGGTCGGCTGCGACCTGCGAGGCGCGCTGTTAAGCGGCTGCGATTTCTACCTGGTTGATGTCCGCGATTGCCTACTCGATCCATGGCAACGCGAACAAATGGCCGCCAGCGGCGCGATCTTGGATTGATCTACCCACCCATCGCAGCCACTCACTGTAACCACACGCAGTGTCTACTCACTGGGTCCGCTCACTGGGTCCCACACTCTGGTCACATCGTCTGGCCGCATGTTATGCGATAGTGCTAGCATTTCGAGTGATTTTACCCGCAAAGTTTGCGGAAGTTGCCAAGGCTGCTTAAGTGTCAAGGTCGCCTGTGTCGATACCAGCTCATGTGGTGCTGCGCCCGCTGACCCACTTACAATGGATTGCAAGCTATGTTCCTTGCCTTGGGACCGTCGCGGAAGCTGCTGGCTTTAGCCTGCTGCGCTGCGGTTCTGCTCAATCAGCTATCGCGGGCGCAAACTGCGGCCTCCAATTCTTCGGCCGCAGCCAGTGCTAATGCACCAACCACACCCGCAGCCAAAAAAGCCGCGGCGACGTTGCCAGTCGTAACCTCGGGCAAGCCGACATCTACGGGCACGCCTGCAACCAACTCTTTGGCTAGCAAAACTGCCAGCTCGCCACCCACAGGCCAGAAAACGGAAATCACTAAGACAGAGCCTGCGAAAACAGGCCCAGCGAAATCAAACGCAGCGAAAACAGAGTCTACGAAAACAAGTCCAGCGAAGACTGAGAGTTCCGGTAAGCCTGAGGTGCTGGCGGCTAATTCTAAGACGTCGCGTCCTGCAACCTTAGAGCTGTCCAGCAGTCGCGGTGAGGTCGCTCAAAGTGGTGACACACCGGCGAAACTCGCTCCGGCTCAATCGGCCCTGCCCTTGTCCTCGATGGAAGTCACACCTCCTGCCACCGCTCAATCAAACCCTCAAGCCGCTGGTTCGTCCGGACAATTAACGATTGTCGAGCCAGATGGTTGGACCGTCGATCAATTTGCGATGACGGTCCCTGCCACGATGTCGTCGAGTAATACAACCAGCAATACAGCCAGCAAGCCGTCAAACCAGCCGCCCGCTAGTAACCAAGTAACTAGTAACCAAGCACCTGGTAATCAAGTGACCAGTCAGTCGGCATCTGCAGCAGGTTCGTCATCGACGAATGTCTCATTAGCCACCCTGGCTGGCCAGCGTTTGCCTTCGGAACAGGCGCCTCCACCACCCGTGGCCGCTGCTACCGCGTCCACGGCAGTGGGCAGCAAGTCAAGCCTACTGAGCAACTCTAATGTGCCCAGCAAGTCGAGCGTCTTACCAGCCTCAGCCACGCAGGACCTGCCGCCACCGCCCCCTTCATCTTCACTGTCACCCGGCCCCTCTCCCTCAACCTCCCCTTCAAGCTCACTGCCGCGATCAACTGTATTTCCGGCCACGGCAGCACCAGTCACGCGATCAGCCATAGGCACACCGCCGCGCACGACCACCCATCAACTGGCCCCCAAGCCCACGCTACCTCAAAAATCTTCATCAACATCTACACCTGCGTCTACGGCTCCCAAAAGCGAGCCGACATTCATGCGCATCAGCGATCAACCTGGCGTCAACCTCAATTCCAACTCGACTTCCAACTCGACTTCCAACTTGATTGGCAGCCGTACGAACAATCAAGCTGCTTCGCCGATCGTCGGCAGTGCCGCGCTGGCGGAAGGTGTGCCGGCGATTGGTCATCAAATTCTCGAGTCGATTCAATTCGAAGACGTTCCGCTCTCGGAAGCCATGAAGCTGTTCGCTGAGCAATCTGGTTTGAACGTGATTACATCCGCTGAAGCCGGCAAGACCCAAATCACGGTCTATCTCAAGAACGTCACGGCGCTTGATGCGCTCGATGCGATTGTCAAAGCCAACGGGCTGTTCTATCGAATCGAAACCAGCTCGGGTATTGTGCGCATTGCTACTTCTAAGGAATACGAAAAAGATCTGTCTAGTTTCCGAGAGGAACAAACCCGCGTCTTTACGCTCCTTTACCCCAATCCCATTGCAGTTGCCCAAGTCATCCAACAAGTCTTCGGCAATCGCGTGCAGATGAATCGTGCGGATGCTGACCTGGACGATCTGATCGATCTGTCGCAACGTTTTAGTCGTTTTGATTTAGTTGACGGTCGTTCGCTTGGATTAGGCGCTCCCAACTTGGGCAACTCAGCCAATAACCAAGGCGGCATGGGACAAGGCGGCGGAATTGGTGGACTGGGTGGTGGCGGAATGGGTGGAGGATTGGGGGCTGGATTAGGCGGTATGGCTGGCCTCGGTGGCGCGCAAGGCATGGGACAAAATCAGGGTGGCGGCCAAGCCCGATCCAATGCCCTCGGCGCGGCCCGTCACCGTGAACACTTGGCGATGAATGATCTGGCAGCCGAAGAGATTCAGAAAATCGAAAACGAAGTCGCTCGTCAAGGACAACTCAATGCCGATGCGCAAGCCGATTTGCTGCAGCGTCGCGACGCCACCATCTACATTTCGACCATTCGTCGCAACAATCAAGTCATCGTACGGACGGGTGACCAGCGATCGATGGAGCAAATCGCGCAGTTGATTCATCAACTCGACGTCCCTACGCCCACGGTGTTGTTGGAAGTAAAAGTGCTGCGTATCGTGTTGGCCAACGGATTCAACTCAGCTTTCGAATACTTTGGCGCCAGCGGAAATGCCTCGACGGCCATGTCCGACGGCACGTTGGCACCAGCCTTTCCCGGAGCCAGCGCTGTTTCGCGAGGTCTGGGTGCCGGCTTAGGCGTGGCGGGTGGTGTACCAGGTTCGTTAACTTTCCAGATGGTCGATGACAAGTTTCGCGTGCGGATGCAACTGCTCGAGAGCAAGAACTGTGTCACCGCGTTGGCTACGCCGCTGATCCTGACTGCGAACAATGAAGTCAGTCGAATATTCGTTGGCGACACCCTGCCCTTTACCGTCGGCTTCACGCCTTCGCAGGTGCTTAGCAGTGTGAGCGCTGTGAATGGCGCGGTCGCCGCAACGCCGATTACGGAACTGCGCGACGTGGGCCAGTCGCTGCTCATTACGCCCAACATTAACGCTGATCGAACCGTCACCTTACGAGTCATTGAAGAGAACTCGGAACGCGTGCTGTCCGGTTCCTCGATTCCTGTACCGGCCACCAGCGGCACGGGCGTGACGAACGTGAATGTTGATACGGTACGACGTCGCACGATCAGCGGCACGATTGTGGCTCAGGACGGTATGGCCGTGGCTCTAGGTGGTTTGATCGAAGAGCAAGTGAGCGACGCGCGCGATCAAGTGCCGGTGCTAGGCAACATTCCAGGGCTGGGGCTGCTGTTTCGTCGTCAGGCCACTGGACGTTCGCGTAGTGAACTGGTCGTGATCGTCAGGCCGTACGTATTCAATACGCCCACCGAATCGGCGGCCACTAGTGAGATGCTGCTCGGACAACTGAGCACGCATCCGAACAGCCCCGGTGTTTCGGGCACTCTGACCAATGCCTTGCCTTGTCGTGTGACTCGTTCGGACGCTGAAAGCAGCGAGCGCGCGAAACTATTCCAACTCCACCATCGATCCCTCACGGCCTATTGAACGATCCATCATGACTTGCTGCCATCCAGCTTCGACTAGTCGCTTTTGTCTGCTCGCTTTCGGGCTGCTGTCGACCCTACTATCGAACGGCTGCTCTATTCTGGCTGATCAGGCGGCCAGTTCCGTGGATCAACAGTCGGTGTCCAGTCAAGTAAAATCGATTGCCGATTCGGGCTCTGGCTCCGGCGCCGCGGCCGGCAAAATCGCTAATCCGCCGGCGCGCACGATCCGCTTTGACGGTCACGAGATTGTGCTGGGCCAGGCGGAGCCGACCGAACTGACGCCCGATAAACTTCACTCGTTGTTGGAACCGCTCGTAGCGGCTGGTCGTCTGCGTTCGGCCAGTGCCATCATCGAGAACCACCGCGAGTCGGCAGAACGATATCTGGCAGAACGATGGGCAGTGGCCAGCGTTGATCCCAGCGTGGTCTTGGCCGCACAGGTGCTCAGTCGACGAACCACCGATGCGTCGGGTAGTTGGAACTCGCTGCTCAAGTTAGCCCAAGAAAATCCGACGACTGCGCGTCCCTATCAACAACTGCGCAATACGTTCGCTCAGCAATTGCAGACGAGTGATCCGAGCAATGAACAGGCTGCGCAGTTGCAGCAGTTGGCACAGAGCGTCAATCATCCATTGGTGAAGATCGATTGCTTACGTTTGTTGGGCCTGCGCGAGTTGGTGGCTGGGCGCACGGCTTGGGCCGAGGCGCTGTGTCGTCAAGCTGTCGAAGCCGCCCGAGCGTCAGGCAATCCACTGTTGGCGGCTGAACTCTCGCTGATGGTGGCCGAAGCAGCGCGACGCAGTGATCAACTGTCGTTGGCAACTCAAGCCTGGTCGGCGGGTGTTAGCACGCACCTCAGTGCGCTGGATAAGAGTCAACCGATCGATGTGAGTTTCTGGTTGTTGGCCGAGCATATACGACCCGAAGGTATGGTATGGCCGAACGAGTTGATTGGTGCGTTGGGGCATCACTTGGAGAGCCTCGGTGCGACCAGCGATGGTGGCGTCGAGATGGTCTTGTGGGCCTGTGTTGCCGAGGCGCAGTTTCAGCGGGCTCAGATGCAAGCCGCGTTGGTAAACTTCAAGAAAGCCGAATCGGCCACACAAGGCGACAACGTGTTATGGTTACGCATTGCGCAGTCGAAGTGCCTGGCCGCCCTGGGGCAGGTGCCAGCGGCATCGGCCATCTTGAGCGGCCCGGCTAGCAGTTCAAAACCCCACATCGCCGCAGCCGCTACGGCTGCCATGGGCAGCACCAAGCTACAAGCTGGTGCGTACCAGCAAGGCGCGCAGCTCCTGCACAAAGCGCTCAGCGATTCATCGGGTTCAACTTGGGCCACCAAGTCAGCCGCCATGGCCGATCTCGCTTTGGCTCAGTTGATCATCGGCGATACCGAGCCGGGTTTGGAAGCCTTGCACACGGTACAAGCCCAATTCGCTCAGGCTGGCGATACACTCATGTTGCTGCGTTCGCTCGAGAACGAATTGCACTTGCTCGAACATGAACAACGAGCCAGCGATGTGCAAGCGGTGAAGCAACGCATGGCTGAGCTGGAAAAGTTGTAGGTTCGCTGTGGCCACATGGGGTGGTTGGCAACCCGGGAGGCCGACGCTCCTGCGGAGGCACGCCGCGCATCGCGACAGATTGGCCATGTCGATTGACCAATGTTCATGGCACATTTGGTTCGCGTTAGAACGGACTCAATCGGCATGGATGGTCGGGTGATTGGCAACCCGGGAGGCCGATGCTCCTGCGGAGGCACGCCGCAAATCGCGACTGATTGACCATATAGATTGACCAATGTTCATGGCACATTTGGTCCGCGTTAGAACGGACTCAACCCGCATGGATGGTCGGATGATTGG
>JADLDX010000852.1 GCA_020846515.1 Pirellulaceae bacterium | reverse complement strand
TCGAATGTCCCGCCATTGAAGTTGGGCTGGATGAGCGTCTCAACGGCCTGACTAAACCCACTGCCCAGCACCACTTGGCCGGACGCGAGGGCTTCATCAACAACTAAGCCCCACTCATCACCAAGCGTCGGAAAAAAATTGATGGGGTAGTCGGCATATAACTGCTGGAGGCGCTCGGAATCGCAGTGGCCGAGCCAGTGGATCGTTAAGTTAGCGGGAGGAGTTATCTGTTGCAGATCGCTAGCTTGCGGACCGGTGCCGGCGATCGCCCACTCGATTGGTTGGTCGGGGTGGTTGGTGGCCCAAGCCACCAGGGATTCAAGTGCTCGATCGACACCTTTGCGAGGAATAAGTTGACTGACTGTCAACATGCGGAGCGATTGGGCGTCTCGTCCCAGGGCCAATGATCCCCGATAGGCTTTGGACGGATCAGCCGCGTAGTTCCAAGGCAGCAAGCGATCGACGCTTGTTCCTTGAGAGAGCAAGTAACGTTTGCAACTTGGACCATTGAACGTGACAACATCGGCGACGCGCAATAAGCCGCGCCGCAAATATCGACGAAGTAGTCCGCGACCGGCTTCGCTGCGTTCAGAACCATAAACGGACAACACGTGCCGACAGCGCCGTCGCCATAAACGGCAATAGATGGCCGACTGAATTGAGCGCATGCCCATCTCTAGTGAAACAACGCAGTCTGGGTTCAAGCGATGAAGTTGGGACCAGGTATCAACTGGGAAATGTACAAACAGTTCTTCCGTGTAACCGCCGGGATGACGTTGGAGCTTGCGTTTGGTCCAAGTGCGTTGCGTGATGACTGGCAAGCCGTGATTGTCTGCCTGCCAGTTCCGATTGGCTTCCATGGGCACCGACACCAGGATGTTCAGTTTCGCCACATGCTGGCTGACTTGACGCATCACTTGCACCAAATTTGGTGACAGGAAATTAACCAAAAAAACAACATGCGATTGTGTAGCGGTTAGAGGATGCAAGGTCGGTGGGCGGAAAAGCATGGATAGGCTCAAGAAAAGCTTAGGCAAAAACTAGAAAAAAAGCGGTTTAACTTGCGACAATATTAGAACAACGGACCTTGTTTTAAATAATTTTGTGGCGCACATACGCCAGAAAAACGACTCCCCAAGTGGTGGCGGGGACATAAATGTCAGGCGAACAGCAGAAACAGCGAACTAGCTCTTTAATTATGGCATAACAGAACTACGATAGGCTGTTTACGTTCATTGCCCAGAGAACTAACATGCGGATATTGGTTTCGGGTGGCAACGGTTACGTTGGCCGCACATTGTGCAGGCACCTACTCGGCACGCACGAAGTGTGCGTCGTCGATAACTTGCGGTATGGTGCCCTGCGATTTTGCGATGACGAGTTAAGTCGTCTTCGCTTTGAAAACGTCGACATTCGTCGGCTTGAGCCTCTGCGGACTGTCATTGAAGAGTTCCAGCCGCAGGCGATCGTACATTTGGCCGCCATTCATTTCATTCCGGAATGCGAAGGCGACCCTGAGTTAGCGATATCTACCAACGTACTGGGTACTGCGAACATTGCGTCCGTCTGTCCGGCGGATTGCCGTTTGGTGTTTGCCAGTACTGGGGCGGTGTATAGTCCAGAAGCGACGCCGCATCATGAGCTCACTTCACCGTGCGGCCCTGCCGACGTGTATGGTTGGACCAAGCTGCAGGGGGAGCAATATGTGCGTTACTTTGCCAAAGCTCGCGGTTATTCGGCTGGTATCGTACGCTTGTTTAATGTGATCGGTCCTGGTGAGACCAATCCCCACGTACTACCTGAGATTGTGGCACAGTTGAAGGCTGGTCGCACGACGCTTCAACTCGGTAACCTCGAGGCCAAACGCGATTATGTCCATGTGTCGGACGTGGCTCGCGGCTTTGCACGTGTGGCAACGTCAGGGAATATTGAGCCGGGAGAGACGTGCACGATCAATCTCGGCACGCAGTCATCCTACAGCGTGCAGGAGTTGTTGGATCATCTTCAACAGGTTGGCGCGCCGCAATTTCGGGTGGTGGCGGATCCAGCCCGCATGCGACCTTCGGATCGCCCATATTTGGCTGCGGATATCACGCGCATAGGGCAGCACTTTCAATGGACGCCACAGATGACCATTGGTGCTGCGTTGGCTGACCTTTGGCAGGATCCAGACATTCCCCAGCAATGGATTGAGAAGTATCGATGAAGATTCTGGCCGCAGTTGTTATCCCTCCTCATTTGAGCGCAAGTGGCGCGGTTAACGCTGCCGTGAACCTTTCGCAGGCGCTCAAGCGACACTGCGAAATCGATTTGGCCGTGATGGCCGATCAGACTTCGCAGCATTTTGTCGGTGACCTGCGTGTGATGAAACGCAAATCGACCAGCCCGATTGACTTCACCACCGGTTGGTTGCCCAACAAGTATCGCACGCTGTTTTATCGTTCCGATATTGCCTCAATGGTTGGCAATTACGATCTAGTTCATCTCCACAACGCCATCCCTGCGCTTGAAATGCGACGCATCGCTCAAGCCTGCCTGAAGCAGGGCATACCTTATGTGCTGACGACCCATGGATTCGTTGAAATCTTAGGCATGCAGTCGGCGTATCAATTGAACTGGTTACATGCATGGTTAGGGCGGATGTTCATGATGCGTCCGTTGCGTTTCGTCATTGAGCATGCACAACGCATTTGCTGCCTGGCTCCCCAGGACCAGGCTCTTCTGGCCGATTTGGGTGTGCCCTATGAAGACATGGTCGTGATTCCCAACGGGGTATCCAAGAATTTCTATCCCGAACCGGACGAACAGGCCATGGCCAGCGTGTGCGAGAAATTCAATTTGCCTATTGGCAAGTTAGGTTCAACTCCGGTCTGTTTCTTTCTGGCCAATCACACACGCAATAAGGGGCTGGATATTCTGCTGGATGCTTTCCTGGGTAGTGAGCAACCATACCTGTTAATTGTTGGCGGCAAAAAACGCGACTACGATTACGAAGGCTATCAGACCCGCGTTCGATCTGGACAGCGCATTGTGTTTACGGACGCGCTAACCGACGCTGAGATACGTGGCTTGCATCACTACGCAGACTTGTTCGTGTTTCCTTCGCGCGCCGATACTCTGCCGCTGGTTGTCTTGGAAGCCATGGCGGCCGGTCGCGCCGTTTTGTCGACACGAGTGGGGGGGATTCCTTTTCAGATCGATGATACCTGTGGTCGATTGGTAGAGCCGGAGAACTCGAGTGCCTTGCGCCAGGCTTTCGAAGAGTTGGTCGCCCAGCCGCAGCAGTTGGCAGCCATGGGACAGGCCGCGCTGACCAAGGTTAAGGCTCAGTTCGATTGGGACCGTTCTGCGGATCTGACTTACGCGGTTTATCGTGAGACACTCGGTCTGCCTGCCGCGCCGATTCGCGCGGCCGTTTCTTCAGCCAAAGCAGCGAGGCGCGAGCGGTCTGGTCATGTTTAAACACAAGACCGTTCAATTTTCCATCTACTTAAAGCGGAATCGGCGCGAGCCGTCCGGTTCCGTCTGGCTTTTGTCGCAGAAACACCGGGCAGCTTGCGCTGCTCCGCTTAAATGTGAACGGTCTTGTGTTTAAACAGGCGTAGGTGAGAGCCGCAGAGTGATAGCGGTGCTTGCCAGTGATTGATTCTTAGCCGCTGCTGGAGGAAGATGGTAGCGAAGAGTCCCACTGTCAATCTATTCTCCCTCCTCACCTGGAATCGACTATGCGATCGATGTATTACTCTCTGGTCTGTTTAGGGCTGATAACGTCAGTCCTAGCACCCACTCCCGCAGCGGCTCAGTCGGCTCGATTGAAGGCCCTCGTTGTGGATGGTCAAAACAACCATGACTGGAAAAAGACGACTCCGCTGATCAAAGCCACTTTGGAAGGTTGCGGACGCTTTACCGTCAGCGTGGCGACCACGCCGGCCAAGTCAGAGGACATGGCCAGCTTTCAACCCAAGTTCAGTGACTACGATGTGGTGGTCTCGAACTACAACGGTGCGCCGTGGAGCGAATCTACCATGACCGCTTTCGCCGACTATGTACGGAACGGCGGTGGGTTCGTTAGCGTACATGCCGCTGATAACTCGTTCCCACAGTGGGCAGATTACAACCGCATGATTGGAGTGGGCGGTTGGGGCGGGCGAAATGAAAAGTCCGGTCCCTATGTCCGATGGCGTGATGGCAAGTTCACTCGCGACACGGAGCCAGGTCGTGGCGGTAGTCATGGCAAACGGCATCCATTCGAAGTCGTCGTGCGCGACGCCAAGCATCCCATCACGGCTGGATTGCCAAGCCATTGGATGCAAGCCGAAGATGAATTGTATGCGCAACTGCGCGGACCGGCCGAATCGATGCAGGTTTTGGCCACGGCGATGAGCAGCCGAGAGTCCGGTGGCACTGGCGAACACGAACCGATCCTGATGGCCATCCAGTTTGGTAAAGGTCGAGTCTTTCACACGACGCTCGGTCACGATGTCAAGGCGATGAGTGGTGTGGCGTTTCAAGTCACCCTACAGCGCGGCGCAGAGTGGGTGGCCACGGGCAGTGTGACGTTGCCAGCGGTGCCAGCGGAAGAGTTAACCAAAGATACTCCGGCCATGCGCGACCCGCTCAAACTGGTATCGACGTCGGTGAATTTCGACAGCATGCCCGACACCAGCGCCAGTGGCTGGCAATCGTTGTTCGATGGCCAGCAGCTCAAGGGTTGGTCACAAAAGAATGGTACGGCCACGTACAAAGTTGAAGAAAAGTGCGTAGTTGGCCGAACCAGTGAAGGCAGCCCCAACTCATTTCTTTGCACGGAGAAGAACTATAGCGACTTCGAACTGGCTTTCGAAGTGAAAGTCGATGACGCTCTGAACTCCGGTGTGCAGATTCGTTCACGTAGCACGGAAGAGTTTAACAAAGGACGGGTCCATGGACCTCAAGTAGAAATTGAGACTGGCGGAACGGCCGGATACGTATATAGCGAAGGCACAGGTCGCGGTTGGATCAGCAAGCAACAACCCAAGACAGAAGTGTTTAAGAAGGGCCAATGGAACACCTATGTCATTCGCGCCTCAGGGGCTCGTATCCAAACCTGGGTTAACGGTCAGAAGATCGAAGACTTAGTGGACGAAGAGAGTTTCCGGACTGGTTTCATCGGCCTGCAAGTTCACGGTATCCCCAAGGACAAGGGGCCCTACGAAGTTCGCTGGCGTGAAATCAAAATCCGCGAGCTATAAGCTAGTGATCCTGGCTGCCTAGTAATGCTACTTGGCTAGTGAACTGGCTGGCTAATGAACTGGCTGGGACAAGCCAGCGATTATTTTCCTTGCGAACCGCCGCGTAGTATAATTTTGCTAGGCGGCGGTCCTGTTCCTCATCCGACCAATTAGATCTTCATTTGGAGGTGTATCAACGCAGTGCGAGAACATTATCGATCAACCAGCGTGGCGCAGGAACGGAGTGTCTTGGCGAGGGTTATCGGTCCCAGCGACACCTTTACCGATGATCCGCTGGACGAATTGACGGGTTTGGCGCAATCGGCTGGAACGCAAGTCTGTGATGGAGTTGTGCAGCGGCGAGAAAAGCCAGACACGAAGACTTTTTTGGGCAAGGGTAAAGTATCCGAGTTGAAGATGATGGTCGAAGCCAATGGGGCGGACCTGGTCATTTTCGATAACGATCTGTCGCCCAGCCAAACTCGCAACCTGGAGAAAGCCATCGGTTGCAAAGTCATCGATCGCACCGAATTGATTCTCGACATCTTTGCTTCCAATGCCCAGACGCACGAAGCGCGTTTGGCTGTGGAACTGGCGCAGTTGGAATACTCGCTTCCACGTTTGAAACGCCTGTGGACTCACTTGTCTCGTCAAACGATGGGCGTCGGTATGCGTGGTCCTGGTGAAAAGCAACTGGAAGTCGACCGTCGTCTGGTTGAGCGACGCATTCACGAATTGAAATTGGATCTGTCGAAAGTCGAGAAACGTCGCGAGCGTGAAGTTGCTGGTCGTCGCGATTATCTGACGGTGTCGCTGGTGGGTTACACCAACGCCGGTAAGAGCACTCTGATGAACGCGCTGACCGAAGCCGACGTGCTGGCGGTTGATAAACTGTTCGCGACGTTGGATACACGCACTCGACGTTGGACGTTGCCTAGTTGGGGGCCCGTCTTGCTGAGCGACACGGTCGGCTTCATTCGCGACTTGCCTCACCATTTGGTAGCCAGCTTCCGCGCCACGTTGGAAGAAGCCAGGCAAGCCGATCTGCTGCTGCATGTGGCCGATGCCAGCAACCCTGCGGTGCTGGATCAAATATCAGCTGTCTATCGAGTGCTGCACGAATTGGGTATCGATGAAAAGCAGACTTTGTTGGTCATCAACAAGATCGACGAACCGGGTGCGGCCGAACGTATGTCGGCGGTCCAAAATCGCTACCCACGCTCCATCGGCATTAGTGCTAAGACTCGACAGGGCTTCGATGACCTGGCTCGTTCTGTAAGCCAGATGCTTAGCGATGATTTCGTAACGGTTGGATTGCGACTCAGTCCGGCCGATGGTCGCACCGTCGCTTGGCTAACCAAAGTTGGCGATGTCACCAGTAAACAGTATCACGACGAGTATGTGGAGATTCACGTGCGTTTGCCTAGTCGACATGCAGGTCGGTTGATGCGCGAAGGGCATCAGTTAGAAGTGCATGCTGGCACACTGCCAGCCGTAACCCCAGCTCCCGACACATGGCGCGAGCAATTGCCATCTGCGGCCAACGCTCCGTTGCACTGACTTCAACAATGCGCGGCCTCAGTTCTTTGTCATCGAGGTCGCGCATTTCTTAGATATTTTGGACCACGGATTTCACGGATGTCACTGATGAAACAATATCCGTGTCATCCGTGTCATCCGTGTCATCCGTGGTTTCATTTTGATCTTATGTGGGCGCGATGGTTTCGCAGTGCCTGCTGAAGGCTTACTGTCGATTCTTGATCGCTTCTAGTCGAGCGGCTTCGAATTCATCGCCTTTGTTCCAGGCGGGCGTTTCTTGTCCGCTGGCGATAACCAGGCCAACATGGCATAACAAGCGGATATCATCGATGGCTCCCGTTAGATCCCAACTTGGATCGTATTCATCGCTGGGCTGATGATAGGTCTTATCCACCCACTTATCCAATTGTTCCTTGCCCCAGCCGTCGGGTTTGCCAATGACGTTGATTCCGCCGTGTAGATAGATGCCTGGCACGCCGACTTTGGCTAGCGAGAACTGATCCGAACGATAGTAGTAGCCACGGTCTGGAAAGTAATCTGGCGTAACGACGCGGCTTTGCCATTTGGCGACTGACTCAATGATCGGATCCAGATTGCATTTGCCATTGCCAATCAAATTCAAATCATGTGTGCGTCCCAGATGATTAATACCATCGATGTTGATAACGGCTGACATGTATCCGGGATGAATGGGTGGGTGATCGGCCAGGTATCGCGAGCCGAGCAAGCCTTGCTCTTCGGCTCCGACGGCAGCCAACATGATGGATCGCCGCGGCGGGGTGGGTAAGGCGGCAATGGCGCGGGCGATGGTCAACAGCGCGGCCGTGCCCGAGGCGTTGTCGATCGCACCATTGTAGATGTTGTCTCCATCTGCATCTCGGCGTTCGGCCACTCCCAAGTGGTCATGATGAGCCATAAAGATGACCGTTTCGCGGGCCAATTGCGGATCGCTACCAGGTAAGAGTCCGAGGACGTTGGCGGTTTTTTGTTCGCGGACTTTGCAGGTCAGTTCGATCGACATCCGCACGCCTAGTGGCACAGGTTGGAAGTCACGCGACTGGGCGGCTGCGCGCAAAGTATCCAGCGACTTGCCACCGAGCATGGCCAGACGCCCAGCGGCTTCGTCCGTAACCCAACCACGCAGATCCATCCGCGATGCTTGACTATCTTTCAACTCGAATTCTTCGCCGCTCCATGAGGTTTGAATAACCTGATAGGGATAACCGGCGGATGCAGTAGTGTGAATAATGATGGCCCCAGCGGCACCTTGCCGAGCCGCCGATTCGTACTTGTAATCCCAGCGACCATAATACAAACGCCGTCGACCGGCGAATAACTGCGGATCATTCTCCGGGTCGTTATTCATCATCACCAGGATCTTGCCCTTCAGGTCTACTCCCTTGAAGTCATCCCAGTTGTATTCCGGAGCTTGTATGCCATAACCCACAAACACCAATTCGGCATCGCGAATGGAGATGACATCTTTAGGATGTCCGGCCACAAACATCGAGTCATCGCGATGCTTGAGTGTCAGCGATTTGTCGCCGCTACGAAACTCAACTGATTCCGGTGGCGTGGAAGTCACGCCCACCAGCGGCACGCTTTGGCTCCACTGGCCATCGGCGAGCACTGGTTTGAAACCGAGCGATTGGAATTGAGTGGCCAAGTACAACTGAGTCAGCTCATCGCCGCGCGAGCCAGGGCCACGACCTTCCAGGAGATCGTCGGCCAGAAAACGAATGTGCGCTCGCAGCGCTTCATCGGTGATTTGCTCAACGGCCGTCGCATGATCCTTCGTAGGCCGCCAGATTTCCTGTGCTTCAGCCATCGCCGGCAATACGAGACATACGATCATCAACCACGTACATTTATTCATAGGGGCAACACCCTCGAGAGCGACCAGTATTTAACGCAGAAAGCGTCAGTATAACAAACTAAGTCGCTTGGCTGCGCAGCAGCGGGAACTAACCCTCCCGCTGCGAAGCAGTGGGAGGGTCGACCCGCGTTAGCGTGGGCGGGGAGGGCCGGCGGTGCTAACCCAAGCAAGAATCACTTCGCTGCTAACTCGCCTGTGCGGCGCACGCACCCTCCCCGAAAAAGTCGCTGTCGCTATTTTTCGACCCTCCCTAAGCTGCGCTTGGGAGGGTTAGTTCAACTCCCTACTACTCATCACGATTGCGGATCTTGAGACCGCGATCGAATGTGCCGATGCCATCGCTCAGACTGTCGGGATCGATGGGCTCGAGCGATCGACGACGGTAATTGCGATGAGTAGGCGTCGTCTTGCCCATGCCACGAATGTGCATCATTAATCGAAACATGACGATCACGCCAAAGCCGATAATCAAGGCGAGTGGCCAATTGCCAATGGCACCAGCAGCAGGTTTGGCGATCTTCGGGGAATTGGCCACTCGGCCAATCACAAGCGGTGCCACCAGGTTGCGCGCGTTGGGCGCGGCATCACCCGGCTGATAGGCTTGCATCTTGAAGAAGTACCCTGTCAGTTCCACTCGCTGAAAAACTTCGTCATCCTCGGGAAAGCCCGGCGGCAATTCTGGCACCACGCAGCAGTACATATGTGCCTTGGCTTCTTCGGTCCAACCCCAAATCTCATACAGTCGCGTGACATTGGCCACGTTCTTGATCTTGATGTCCAGCGGCAATACGCGCCGCGCGTTGAGCGACACATGAATCAATTCGCCGCGATACTTTTCAGGCTTGGTGTACAAGTCATTGAAGCGTGGATTCTTCTCGACCGCGCTCAACAAATCCGCCGGTGAGCGATCAAGCACCTCTTTGACCATTTCAAAGTAGGCCGGGTTCTCTCGCTTGCCGATCGTGAGCGTATTGTCTTTGACCAGGCTGAGTAGATCCTTGATCCGCGCTGCCCGCGCTTGGGCATCTAACTTCGCGGGCTCCGGTTCGATCGCAGCTTGTGCGTCCGCTGCTGTCTCAACAGCAGGTTGCTCAGCATCGGGTTGCTTGGCTGCAGGTTGCTCAGCATCAGGTGGCTCAGTGAGCTGACCATTGGCTGCCGTTGCTGGGCTCGAAGATTCAGTCACCGGCACAGCCGCAGGATCCGGCGACGTTAGCAGATCGGTGAACTCGTTTGATGTCGTTGCAGCAGAATCTTTAGTAGCAGGCTCTTGAAGCACAGGCTCTTTAGATGCAGGCTCTTGAAGCACAGGCTCTGTAGATGCAGGCTCTAGCGCGACAGGTTCGCTCGTGCTCTGTCCGTCAGATGCTGGGGACTGGCCACGGCTGACGGTTGTGCTCAACAGCGTGACCGTCAGTAGCAGTATGGTAACCAGCAGGGTTGATCTGTGGCGGTGCATGGATGTTTTCCTAAGCGAACGAAGGCGAGAAGGGCCGCCCGGTTACCCGCCCGGCAAACGTTCAATTGAGATTTTGGTCATCGGCTCGCCGGTAGGTAAAGTTTGATGGGAACAGATGTCTAGAACTTGCATCATGCGTTCATAGTTCAGGTCATCGGATACTTGCAAAGCGATACCTTCAAATTCAGCATTGGTCAGTGTTTCCCGCAAGGTAGCGCGCAGAGCATTGATTGTTTCCGTGGGCGCTTGACCGGCACCAAATGTTTGAGGTCCCACTTCGACACCAGCGATTTCACCCGCGGGTGTGGCGTGTACCGAGACTGTCAGAGTCAAGCCAGCCGATTCCGATACCGGTGCGTCGCTGGACTGGCCGGCCGAAGCTGTGGCGGCTTTATCAGGCATACGCAAGGAGATCTGCGATTCTATAGGCGATGGGCGGAACGTCAGGATAAAGAAAGCCAGCAACTGGAAGGCCATGTCGAGCATGGCGGCCATGTTCAGCTCTACTTCGGCCGGAGTTTTGGATTGTTTTCGGTGTCGTCGTCTGCGCATGTTCTACCCGCTCTGTTGCTCGCCACCACGAAGCACCATAAAGTCAAATCGACTTAAACCGCCTTTGCGACAAGCGGCGATAACCCGCATCAAGAAGTCGCATCGCAAAGCGCGGTCAGCGCGAATGACGACAATGATCTCACCGCCGGAGTCCGGCTTGATATTCTGCAGCATCTTTTTGGCTTCAAAATTCAGGAAGCCTTCGATGTTCGGCTCTTCTTTGCCTTGGACCATCAACTTGCCGCCGGCCCGCAAGTTCAAAATTAAAAACTCGCCATTGACTTCTTCTTCAGCCGGCGCGGCCGACCCAACCACAGGCAGCACCAACGCCTTGTCGAAATCCGATGCACGAAAGCTAATCACCAACATAAAAAAGGTGATTAACTGGAACACCATATCGAGAATCGGCGTCATGTTTGGCTCGACCTTTTCTCCCGCGTGCGATGAGCCTGACATGTTGCTGGGCTTTCCCTAAAGACACTTCAATACCAGAAGAGGTTAAACTCGACTCCCGACAACACGAGTTGCCGGGTCGGAGGCGATTGCCTAAGTGGCAGGTCTAGGTAGCAGGTTTAGGTGCAGGCGAAGGAGCCACCGACGGAGCAGCGGTGCG
This sequence comes from Pirellulaceae bacterium, assembly GCA_020846515.1. Taxonomy (GTDB): domain Bacteria; phylum Planctomycetota; class Planctomycetia; order Pirellulales; family Pirellulaceae; genus Aureliella. Next base: position 2,743 of record JADLDX010000852.1, on the reverse strand, counting down.
TGGTCGTTTCAGCATTCGCACAATAGCGCGGAAGTAGTCATCGGCCAGCATCGTCGTTTCAATTGATATCTTGGCGATACGACTGCGGAACATCGCATAAAAGAAAATCGCTGGAATGCTCAAGAACACGCCTTCGAACGTCAACACCAACGCTTCCGAAATACCTTTGGCTACCTCTGATGCCTCCAAGTTCTTGCCGCTGATGGCAATGGCCATGAAGGATCGAATCATACCTTTGAGCGTACCCAACAATCCAATCATCGGCCCCAGAGTACCGATGGTCGCCAAAATACTAATCTTCTTTTCCATATTGATCGTGCTGGCATCTGCAGTACGCTCCAACTTGTCGCGAGCCTCATCTACGCTGTATTCAAGTTCCGACAGGCCGGCATGCAGCGATCGGGAGAAGAACGAATCGTCCTGTTCAACTAGTTTGACGACGTCGCGCGCATTGCCTTCTTGAATCAAGCGATCGCACTCTTCCAATATCTCTGGCGGTGCGGCTACCGTGGATCGCAATTCCAGGAACTGCTGCACCACCACGGCGACGAAATAAAACGACAGGCAGAGGATGAATAGGCCGATCCAGCCCGATACCTCGATCAACCACCAGAGTACGTGTGTAGCATCAGTTTCTGTTTCAGCCGGCGCAGCTCCACCTTCTTGCGCCCAAAGGACACCTGGTTGAAGACTGAGGAAGCAGGCGACCAGTGCGGTAGCCAAGAAACACCAGACAAGGCTTCTTGTAGTGGCTGAGCGGATCATCAAGACTTCCTTTTTCAGTTCAGTCCCCAGAGAGTCGACGGTTCGGACAATTAGTTTCCGAAGGGCGAGTGATGGTCACTCGCAGCATAAGCAAAAGAGAAGAGCGCTTCCAACTATCAATATGTCTGCCGACCAGTCGTCCCGCAAGTAGATGAGCTTCAGTTAGTTGACACCGCTATGAAATCGGTGCTCGGGTAATGCGTTTCCTGCGACCTGGCCGGGTCGACCGCCCTCAATTATCGAGAACTCTGCCCAAATAGGCAAGTGTTCGCTCACACTGACGGCTTGCTCGAGAGATAAATTGTATTGACGTAAAAAGTCCACAGCGCCTGCACGACCGGTAAATTCGGAAGTGTTCGCGACAGGCATCCCGAAATTGTCCAACAAGTGAGTGCCACGTGTGTTGGTGGCCATGCCCTCAATGACGGTTCGAAAGTTTCCGGCGGAAAAGAAGGCGGCTTGTGGCGCGGCTGCGCTAAAATCTCCCGCCAGAATGACATCGTCTTCGCCACGACCATCACTGTAGATGGCATCCACTAGATTGGGTATGGCTTGCAGCTCAGTCGCTGCCAAGTCTGAGTCGATGTGTACATTGACCAGACTAAACGTGAACGCTTCGCGACTATCGGCCTGTTTAGCGCGGAACCAGCCGACCAGCGGCTCGCGGACAAGCATGTCCTCTGGATCGGCGACGGTGTACAACTGGAAACGATCGGTTTCTACACGCTCGGTATCGAAGATAAACGCCAGTTGCTCGCGCAGCTCGCCGCGTCCAACGCGTGGACCAATCATAAAATCAAAGTTCCGTCCGGTGCTGTTGAGCTGGACCATAAGATTGGGTAGCAGGTCATCGCGTCGCGAACGAATGTCTTGCAGAGCGATTAAATCGAATTGGCCGATCAACCGTACGATCATCTCGGTCGACGCAGGATTATCCCGACTCTTATCTCCCCAACCGTTCAGGTTGAAACTGGCAATTCGAATGGTGTCGCGAGGCGTCGATAGATTGGGCAGCACGGCTGGCAATGGTGCACTGGTTGGGACACCTGAAGGTGGTGAGTAACCAGCCAAGGGCTGATGCATGACAGGTATCGTTGGGGCTGGCTGCCGCGATTTTTCCAGCATGCCCAGCTTTTCGCCGACCGATAACAAGCGATTCCAATCATCGCCCGCCAGCGCAGAGACGGCCGGGGGCAATCGCAAGTCATCGACGCTTAAGTAGCGAGGTAGAGCCAAACCACCGGGCAGTTGCAGACCAGGCCTAGCAGCCGGCGATGTACTGGGCAGTCCATGCGGTACAACTCCTGGCGCTGCAATGGGCGTGGTGCCTGGCAGGGCTGGTAGCCCAGATGCTGCTGAGGGATAGCCTGCCGAGTAACCGACGCCTGGGACCGCAACTGCCGACGGATGGTTTGTTGGCTCGTTGACGCTTGGATATTGAGAATAGTTCGAGGTGGGCCATAACGGCTGCGTATTCGTACCAGGCAGCGCAGGACCAGACGGATAACTGGTCGGCCAACCCATCGGGGCCCCATAGCCCAAAGGATCTGGCGAAGTCGTGGTTGGTCGCGGTTCTAAACGCACGCCATCCAAACCACGAATGTCGTAGTTGTTGACCAGCCACAACAGGGCAGCCACGGCCGTTGTGAGCAACGGCCAGCGTCGTTTCAATCCGAGCAACAACAAGGGGAGCCTCACACAGAAGCGCACCAAGTGAACCAGCCACTTATCCATGTGCTGGGTATCACCGATACCGCTGAGGATCCATCCGCAGAGAAGGTCGATCTGATTGGTTCTTTGGGTCTCGATCTGATAGTGCGAGAAATCCCGCTGGCGGGCTAGAAGGGCATCCAGCCTTAACCGCTTGAACTTCGCGCACATCCCTTGATCGACCTGACTCGAGGAAGAACTTGAATCGAGATGGTTTTTTTTCTGAAGCAACCCTGCTGCTCCGCAGCAGCAAACTAACCCTCTTGCT
>JADLDX010000851.1 GCA_020846515.1 Pirellulaceae bacterium | reverse complement strand
GCTACGCAGCAGGAGGGTTAGTTCCCACTGCTACGCAGCGGGAGGGTTAGTGCGTTTACCGCGAGCTATCGGCACCCAGCGTAAAAGAAGATTCCGTCTTGACGAGCGCTAAGTCGTCGGGGAATGTGTGGATCGCTTGCACGCGCAGGCTACGCTGCCGAGTCTCCAGATGAATGAAACTCAGACCACCAATGGCAATGCGACCAGAGTTCTCAAAGACTTGAATCAATTCGTGATTCTTGGCCGTTTCACCCAACTGGTTTTGGATCATCCAGAACATCTCGGCCGGTACCCGCTCCAGCGCGTACTCATAACGATACTGAACGCCCAAGTGATACTCGATGCGTTCCTGCAAGGCGCCGTCCAGACTGTGCGCTGCCAAACGCCGACGTTGCGGCAGTAGCTGTCGCGAGGATGCTGCTACTTCCGTTAATGTCACTGTACCACTGGACCAAGTGATCAAATGACCATCGCTGGTGATCTCCACCTTGGCAGAGAAATTGCTACGCGTAACTTGAGCCGACTTGAAGACTTGAAACAACTCGGGATGAAGTGAGCGACCGAAGACTTGGAAAGTCAGTTCGGCCACACGCGGTCGGATGGTTGAAACAGTCATCTGCGTATCTCAGTATTCAGCTTTAGTCGGGCGAAGCATAAGGATCAGGTGATAAGGCGAACCCTGATTATAGTCCGACCTGTCGTCAATCACCAAGGGCAACACGCACCGGTTTCCGCCGATGGCCACTACTATCCATGCTTGTACATGATCCCTCATCCAGTCACATTGTTGCTAGCATTTGCGATGGTTTGTGATTACTCAGGCTTGCTCCGTTTTCGCCGATGCTCCGCTGACAGAAGGAACATTCATCGCGTAACCTTATATACAGGTCCCTGTTCGTTTGTACTCGCCTTGAACTGACGGTGCCCAGGGGATGATTTGACGCAGGTGCCTGGCAGGGGCGATTGTCCAAGACGGGCAGCGGCCGCTGCCGATTTAGGGTAAATTGCTTGCATTACATCTTTGATGCGGTAGGAAACATTTTGGCTCAGTCAACTTCAGTCACGCCACTTCATATTGTCTTCGTCTCAGCCGAAGCCGTGCCACTGGCGAAAACCGGTGGACTAGCGGACGTATGCGGCGTACTTCCACGCGAATTGGCCAAACTTGGGCATAAATGCTCGTTGTTTATCCCAGGCTATCGGCGAGCCCTTGCGACCAGCTTGCCGTTGGAAGTCACCGATGTGGGCTTTGCGATTCCCATGGGCGGTCGACACGTCGCCTGCCGATTGCTCAAAACGCAATTGCCCGATTCCAACGTAGACGTGTATTTGGTGGATCAACCCCAGTACTTCGATCGCGATGCTCTGTATGGCGATGTGCAAGGCGACTACCGCGATAACTGCGAACGCTTTTCGTTTTTCTGCCGTGCTGTCGTGCATGCCATTGAACAAATGGACATGCATCCGGATGTGGTGCATTGTCACGATTGGCAAGCCGGGCTGGTGCCAGCCTATGTGGCCACTGGATCGGGCGGTTACTCGTGGACAAAACGATGCGCCTCGATCATGACAGTGCACAATCTGGCCTATCAGGGGCGATTCTGGCACTACGACATGGTCCATACCGGACTGGACTGGCAATACTTCAATTGGAAACAAATGGAGTTCTACGGCGATCTCTGCTTCCTCAAAACGGGTCTGGTGTTCAGCGACGCAGTGACCACGGTCAGCCCAACTTACGCGGCTGAAATACGGACTCCAGAACATGGCTGCGCACTGGATGGCGTGCTCCGCGATCGTGGCGAAAGCCTGGTGGGGATCGTTAATGGTGTGGACTATCAAGTCTGGAACCCGGCTAAAGATCGCTTGCTGCCGCACCAGTACGATGTATCCAACTGGCGCATCGGCAAGCGAGTTTGCAAACTCACACTCCGAGCTGACTTGGGGCTGGCCGATACCGATACGGTCTTGATCGGCATCGTCAGTCGCCTGGCCGGTCAAAAAGGCTGGGATTTGATTTTGCCTTTGATGCAACGTTGGTTGCAAATGGAACGGCCTGTGCAGTGGGTGGTGCTCGGCACGGGAGAAGAGCCGATTGAGTCGGAGTTGACGCAAATGGCGGCTCACAGCAAATCGCGAGTGGCCGTGCGTTTAGAGTTTTCCGAAGCCTTAGCTCACCGAATTGAAGCGGCCAGCGATATCTTTCTTATGCCAAGTCGATACGAGCCCTGCGGATTAAATCAACTCTACAGCTTGCGTTATGGAACTGTACCGGTTGTGCATGCCACGGGTGGTTTGGTAGATACTGTCGTTGATGCCAATCAAAAGAACTTGAGTGAAGGAATTGCGACCGGCTTTGCATTTAATGACTATCGGCTGGACGAATTGGAGCATACACTCGGACGCGCGGTCGATGTCTGTCGAACCGAGCCGACCATTTGGGCTAAAATAGTAGAATGCGGCATGCGACAGGATTGGTCATGGCAGCGTAGTGCCACTCAGTATGTGCGGCTGTATGAACAAACGGTGGCCAAAAAACAGAGCATGGGATGAGCACTCACCAGCGCAACACAGAACCATCCACCAGCGAACTCCGGCACGATTGGTTGTCGGATCGGTGGGTGATTATTGCGCCGCAGCGGACCGACCGTCCCGATGACTTTGCTCGCCTATGCGACCCCCTGCCCTCGTCCAAAGCGGTCGACTCGACCCAACACGATTGCCCCTTTTGCAGCGGTCGAGAAACCGAGACGCCGCCACCTTTGGCCGTCTATTACCGCTCCTGCTCCGATGCCCAGTGCGATCCCGAGGGCGGTCGAGTTCACGATAGCCGGGCAAGCCACAACTCGACAGCCAACGGGCATGCGACCGAGCCTTGGCTGGTTCGCGTTGTGCCCAATAAATTCCCGGCCGTAAACGGGGTGCAGTCCTTGAAGTTTCCCGGCATGGTCGGCGTAGAAGGCGTCAGCTCGATCTTGACCGCCACCACACCCGGCGTGGCTGTGGCTACAGAACCATCGGCTATAGAGCCAGCAGTTGTTGGGCAAGCCGCTACGGAACCGGTCAAGCCCACGATCGATTTGTTTCAAGCTCGCAATGTTAGCGGTGCGCATGAAGTCATCATTGAGAGTCCATTGCATTTGTGCTCGCTGACGCAATTGGACCGTCAGACAACCACGCTGATCTTCCATGCTTATCGCGATCGACTGCGGCACTGGAGCAACTGTTTGGATATCGCGTATGCCGTGGTCTTTAAGAACGTGGGCCTTGATGCCGGCGCATCGCTGGTACATACGCACAGTCAGTTGATCGCCACCAATATTCTGCCCACCGATGTGCGGCGCAGTGTCGAACGGATGGAGTTGTTCTATCAGACGGAACAAGAGTGTTTGTTTTGTCGCATGTTGGCAGACGAGTTGGAAGAGAACGTGCGCATCGTGGCTCAGACGAGTGACTTCGTGGCCTATTGCCCGTTTGCCAGTCGCCTGCCTTCGCTAGTGACCAT
>JADLDX010000850.1 GCA_020846515.1 Pirellulaceae bacterium | reverse complement strand
GCAATCCAACTCGGTTTGGCAGATGCTGTACTGGCGGCCAGCATTTTTCACTTCGGCCAGTATACAATTGAAGAGGCCAAGCGCATTATGGCAGACAGAGGCATTCCAGTTCGACTGTCCGCCTGATCCGTTCTGAACCATCGATCCATCTCATCTCGCAAACCACACCTCGTCAACCGGAGACGACTGAGCTTATGGCAACGGCAGAAGCAAACGGTCCAGCGTCCGATCCCATCTACGACCGCATCGTAGGGAACCTGCTGAAGGAACGTCAGGAGTTGGAGGTCGACAAGATTTTCCGCGCCTTGGTCAAGTTGCAAGGTAGCGACTTGCACATGAAGGTGGGTAACCCGCCTATCGTTCGCGTGAACGGTGACCTGCGCGCGATGAATCGTCCGACCATCGAGAACGAAGAGATGGTGCGTTTGCTGGTCCCGATGATGGACGAGCGCGCGCGTCGCATCTTCGAAGAAGAAGGTGGCGCTGACTTTGCTTACGTCGTCGAAGTCGACGGAGTGAAATGGCGATTTCGCGTGAACATGCTCAAGCAACTTGGCAAGATCGGCTTGGTGGCTCGACGCGTGAACAACTATATCCCGAAGTTCGAAGGTTTGTTCCTGCCGCCTTCGATGGAGACTCTATGCCACTTTGACCAAGGCATGGTGCTGCTAGCCGGAGTGACCGGTTCGGGAAAAAGCACGACCATCGGTTCGATGCTTAACTACATTAACTCGATCTATCGCAAGCACATCCTGACGCTTGAGGACCCAATCGAATTCGTGTACACCGAAGACAAGTGCTTGATCAACCAGCGCGAGATCGGCATGGACGTCCGGGACTTTGAAATCGGGATGAAGCACGCTGTGCGCGAAGACCCGGACATCATTCTGGTCGGTGAGATGCGTGACCAGGAGACCTTCTTGACGGCCATCCACGCTGCGGAAACCGGCCACTTGGTGTTTGGAACGATTCACGCGTCCAGCGCCCCAACGACCATCGGTCGTATTTTGGACTTGTTCCCAGAAGAGATGCACGGTGCGATTCGGAGTGAGATCGCCTTTAACATGAAAGGCATCGTGGCTCAGAAACTGTTGCGATCCATCAAACCGGGCGTAGGTCGCGTGCCGACCGTCGAGATCATGACCTTTACGCCCATGGTGCAGAAACTAGTCTTGGAAGGCAAGGATTCCAAGTTGCCCGATGCGATCCGCATTGGTGCGGCCGAAGGCATGCAGGATTTTACGATGAGCCTCAAGGATTTGATCGACAAGGAATTGATCGATCGTCCGACGGCCTTTGCTGTTGCGCCTAATAAAGACGCCCTCAAGATGGCGCTCAAGGGTATCCAAGTCAGCCAGCCTGGTATTATTTAGGCCCGCCGAATTCATTGGATTCCCGACACTTGGTCCACCGGATAACTCACCGTTCATTTACCTTCAAGCTGTAGAGCAAGTATGGCGTCGAAAAAGAAAAGTGCTGCGACGGGCGAAATCGTTTTGCCACCGCTGGAGTTCAAGCCGCCTGTCAGCGACAAACAGCAACAACAAGGTTTGCTGTTAGCCTGCCGACAGGTCGAGCAATACCCGGCGACGGTCATGCTGGTAGCGCAGGCTCTGAAGAATCGCGCCGACCAGATCATGCTCGACTATGCACAACAAGGTGTGGCGGTGCGTTTTCGCGTCAATGGATTGTGGGAGGCGATGCCACCAATGGACCGCGCCACGGGTGACCCCGTGCTGGTCATCCTCAAACGCTTGTGCGTGCTCAATCCAGCCGACCGACGGTCGCGTCAGTCAAACAAGTTGCCGCTATCGCTCAACGGTGACTGGATTATCGAGTTCACCTCGATTGGCACACCGACCGGCGAGCGCGTGTTGATGCGGATCGAGCCTAAAAAGCCGATCCTCAAAACGCTGAGCGACTTGGGCATGCGCGACAAAATGCAAGAGCAGGTCAAAGCCATGCTCAACGCCGACAAGTCGCTGGCCATCATCAGTGGCCCGCCCGGACATGGCCTGCCGACGATGTGGCGGGTGGCGTTGGAATCGGCTGACAAGTTCGTGCGCGACTTTCATATTTTTGAAGACAAGGCGGGAGCCGAGCCAGAGTTGATCAATGTGACTCAGCACTTGTTCGACGCCCAAGCCGGCGAAACACCCATGACGTTGCTGCCCAGCCTGTTGCTAAAACAACCCGACGTGTTGGTTTTGCCAGATTTCATGAACGAAGAGACGGTCAAAACCGTATGTGAAGAGGTGCTGGAGGAGAATCGGCACGCCATTACCAAAGTGGTCGCTCCGTCGGCCGTTGAAGCCTTGATTCGTTTGGCAGTGACCTATAAAAACCAGGCCAAACAGTTGATGAAGATGGCCAACGGGGTCACCAACCAGCGGCTGATGAGAAGGTTGTGCGACAAGTGCAAGCAGGCGTTCCAGCCTCAACCCCAGTTACTGCAAAAACTGGGCATTCCGGCCGGTCGCGTGACTGCACTGTACCAGCCCTTTGTGCCACCTCCGCCGGAACAACGAGTCGATGCGAAAGGCAATCCGGTTGAAATCGAGATTTGCAAGCAATGCGACGGACGTGGTTACTACGGCCGGATTGGCGTATTCGAGTTTTTAACGGTCAACGATGCGATTCGCTCGGCTGTGTTGTCACAACCAGCGCCGGCCCATGTCGGCGCGGTGGCCAAGCAGCAAGGGCACCGCAATTTGCAGGAAGAAGCCATCTTGACGGTGGCGATGGGTTTGACCAGCCTGCAAGAATTGCAACGTGTCTTTGCACCACCGGCACCAAAGAAATAAACGGGCGATCGTCGCCCCCGATTTTCATCCAGTTGTATCCCATTTCCCGCAACAGCGTTTGATACCTTGTGACTCGGTTCGCAGGGAACGTCCAGAGCACATCGAGGCTGACAATGGCAGTGGAATCGCTATCTGAGCGACCGATCTTTGCGAGCGAAGAAAATCAATATCTCACGCCGGCGCGGCCACCGCTCAGCCGACTGGCAATTTGCAGCCTGCTGGCTGGCGTCGGCAGTTCGCTTGTCCTGTTCAGCCTCGATCTGATTGCTTTACCGATCTTGGCCGTAGCCCTAAGTTTAGTAGCCTTTCTGGTACTGCGCAACAACGATGCTGCTAGCGGTCAGTGGATGACGCTGGCCGGGTTGTTCATGGCACTCGCCTTTGGCCTGTGGAGTTACACCAGCAGCCGGATGCGAGATCAATATTTGTATGATGTGGCCAGCCAAATGGCGATCCACTTTGTGGGCATGATCTCCGAGAAAAAGTTGCTCGAAGCCCATGAATTGACCAAGCCTGAAACACAACGACAAGTGGCTGGCACCTCGCTGGAAGATTTCTATCGCTTAACTGATGAACTCACCAAGCAGACCTTGGATGCTTTCAAGACTGAGACGGCCGTTAAGCAGATCGTGGCCTTGGGTGATGAAGCCAAGTGGGTATACAACGGGGGTGTACGTGTCATGAAGACTCAAGGCAACACGATGCACGTAATGGTCAGTTTGATCAATGCCGCACCTAATGGAGGTGACAAGGTCAACGTGACGATTTCGCGTGAGTATCATGCTGGATCTGCAACCTGGCATGTGATTAGTGTGCGCTAATTAATGGCGCGGTGCTTGATCAGTTTTGGAGCCAATCTGGGGCAACCGGCCGTTACCATCAATCAGGCTGCGCACCAATTGCAGTCGCTATTGGCCGGGAAACTCCAAGACTTTCAAATCAGTCGCTTGTTTCGCACGCCGGCGGTGGGAGGACCAACGGGCCAGCCACCGTTTATGAATGCCGTGGCGGCTCTAAATCTGATTGATTGTTCGCCCTGGGATGTCTGGCACGTAGTCCGCGAAGTAGAGCAGGCGCTGGGTAGGGTTCGCCAAGAACGTTGGGAAGCGCGGCGCATCGATCTGGACGTCTTGCTGTTTGACGACCAATGCATTTGGACTCAGCACTTCAAACTCCCTCATCCACGCATGGTGATGCGCCGGTTTATTCTTGAACCTGCCCTGGATGTCGCTGCCCACTGGCAAGAACCGGTTTCGGGAATGCGACTAGATCGGCTGGCTCAAGGGCTCCGCCGTGGTCCAGCCAGCATTGCGTTGGTCAGCCATGATCTGCACCGAGACCAAGGTCTGTTGGAAGCTGCCGCCGCCACTTCGCAATGCCAGTGGATCACACCGCAATTGGTTGCACTGTCAAAACATGAGAAAACAGACCAGACAGTACCGCCGGTCGGGCTACAGCCCGATCAGGCACCAACGACCGGCCGGTGGCTGGGCCTGGTACCCGCCAGCCAACTGCAAGACTTAAGGTACGAGGACGCGAGCCAATGGTCGATCCTGCCAGCGGCCAAGATGTTGTTTTTGCTGGCATCTCCCATCGAACGCTCGGGCGCTGCCTGGGAAGATATCCATCGTGAGTCCGCTCAGTGGCTGGGTCTGAGTGTTGGCCCGTCTGATCGCCAATGGTCGGTCAATCGATGGCCGCTAGCCGGTCCGCGTTACATGTTGTCGACGGACGATCTGGTGTGGGCTCAGCACGAGATTGTGGCGGCGCTCGAGGCGATGGACTGCCCGGTCGAAGCCATGGATGCGTTGCCGTAGAACGTGAACTAGACGCAATGCCTCCGGGAGGTCGACGCGGTCGACGCTCCTGCGGAGACACGTTTCCCAACCGACCGAACATCCACGTCATCGCCCGGGGACACAGGCATTGCATTTTTGCTAGCAATTACCCATGCGACCGGATGAAGCGACGCTAGCATTATCCTGATTATGTGTGTAGGCCATGACTTTGCCACGAACACCCGGGGACACACGCAATCGTTTATTGCTAGCACAAACACACTTTGTCTGTAACGCTAAGACACGGGGAATCGGGATAGGGCCCGCATTGCTGCGGGACCCTCCCACACCACCTAGCATGCGGGTCCGCACTAGGCGGTTCGTCTCTTAGAAGCAAGCTTGGTCCAGATCTCTAATAGACTTACAACTCCTAGT
>JADLDX010000849.1 GCA_020846515.1 Pirellulaceae bacterium | reverse complement strand
TTTTCGCTCAGCCCTGGGACACCTGGTCGCAGGCAACAAATGCCGCGGACATTTAACCGCACGGTCACTCCGGCTTGAGAGGCAGCATATAAGGCTTCGATCAAGGTCGGATCGACTAGCGAATTGATCTTGATGACGATCATTGCCCGGCCACCTTGTTTCTTACGCTCGGTCTCGCCTTGGATCAGCGTGAGCAGTCGTTTGCGCAGACTGATCGGCGCCGCATCGATCAAGCGATACGACTGAGGCTGGCTGTAGCCAGTCACTGCGTTCAAGAAAGCGCTGGCATCGCTGCCCAGTTCGTCATTGCAAGTCAGATAGCTGACATCGCTATACAGTCGTGCCGTGGTTTCGTTGTAGTTGCCGGTTCCGAAGTGCAGATAACGGACGATGCCGCGCGGCTCGCGACGGACGATGATGCAGACCTTAGCATGGGTCTTGAGCTTCTTCACACCGTAGATGACCTGCACACCAGCCTCTTCCAATTCGCGCGCCCATTCAATGTTGCGCGCTTCATCGAAACGGGCCTTGAGCTCAACCACGGCCGTAACATACTTGCCTCGTTCGGCAGCGCGGCACAAAGCGGCCACGATGGGACTCTTGCGACTGGTGCGATAGAGCGTCTGCTTGATTGCCAGGACGTCGGGGTCGGCGGCGGCTTCTTCGATCAGCCGCACCACCGGTTCAAAACTCTCGTAGGGATGGCAGAGCAGCAGATCACCTTCGGTCAGCGTCGCGAACATGCTCTGCGTTTGATCGACTTGTGGACTGCGCTGTGGCACCCAGATCGGATCGCGCAGCGAATCAAAACCTTCCAACGACTGCAATTGCATAAAGGTCGATAGATCCAGTGGCCCCGGAGTCTGTACGACATCTTGAGGTTGCAGGTCTAATGAATGGCGCAGAAACTCGCGCATCTCAATGGGTGCGTCATCACCAATTTCCAGTCGCACACATTGGGCTGTTCGCCGCTGCGCCAGCACTTCCTCCATGTCGCGCATTAAGTCAGCGGCCTGATCCTCTTGCAAACTGACATCACCATTGCGGGTGATACGAAAGGGAACCGCCGAGATCAATTGCTCCTTCGGAAAGAAGCGTTCCGACAACCAGGCGACTACATCCTCCAGCAAAGTAAACGAGAAGCCACGGTCGGCCGGTAATGTCAGGATGCGTGGCAACACTCGGCCTAGTGGAATGACAGCGAAACGTCGCGGGGGATCCAGTTTTGGTGCGGCCAGTTCGACGCACACGTGCATCATCAAGTTGACCAACAGAGGGAAAGGACGAAGCGGATCGATAGCCATCGGCGAGAGTACCGGGTAGATCTCTTCGTCAAAGATGCGGGCTGCGGCTTCGCGATGTTTGACGCTGGCTTCGCTCATCCTCACTCGCAAAATACCCGCTTCTGCCAATTGAGGTTCCAGTTCGCGATTGAAGCAAGCGTATTGATCTTGGACCATCTGGCTAGTGCGGCGAGCAATGGCTTCTAATTGCGCGCTGACGCTCATGCCGGCCGTGTCGGTAGAGGCTACCTGACGCGCCTGCTGTAACTTCAAGCCGCCCACGCGAACCATAAAGAATTCATCGAGGTTGCTAGCGGTAATACCCAGAAACTTCAATCGCTCAAGTAACGGCACACGTGGGCTGGTCGCCTGGTCCAGGACTCGTTGATTGAACTCCAACCAACTCAGTTCGCGATTAAGGTAATGTTCGGGATTGATGGACATACAATATTCTAGTGAGCGCTTAATAAGGACGTTGGTAGCTAGGCAGGGAGGTCCGTTGGGACTGCGATAACTTTGGTTGTTGGGTAACTTAGTTGTTGGGTAACTTAGGTTTGCGGTAGCTTGTGACGAATATGGTCGACCAGCGTGGCTACGTTGCTGGCGATATCAAATTTCTGGCCTGCGCGCAGGGCGGCGCGATCTAAGTCGGCGCGCGTACTGGGGTCCGTGCTGCGCCAAGCTTGCACGGCCAAACGCATTTGCTCAGCCAAACTCTCGGGATCATCGGGCTTGGCTAGCCACACAGGGCAGGGGACCGCTTCGTTCAGTCCTAACACCTCAGCTGATCCGCCGACGCCGGTCGAGACGATCAGTTTGCGAAGCATCTGGGCTTGAATCAAGACCAATGACAATCCCTCTTGCAGGGACGGATGCAACACGACGCTCGCGGCGCTCAGCCATCGATCTGCGTCGGTACGAAAGCCGAGTAAGTGTACTCGGTCGCTCAAATTCAGTTCGGCGATTCGGGTTTCCATGGACTGACGCAGCACGCCTTCGCCGGCGATGGCCATGTGCGCGTCGGGGATTTGCTGACGCATGCGCGCGGCCGCTTCGATCAACGGCACGTGGCCTTTGCATTCCAGCAGATTGCCCACGCAGACCAACAGGGGTGCCGAAGGTGACAAACCCAACTCACGCTCGGCCCACTGACGTGCGCTGGGATCGAAATTGGTCGGTTCACAACCACCATAGATAACCACGGTGCGTTCCTGGGCCAGTCCCGCATCCAGAACAGACTGGCGAGCCGCCTCGGAAACGCACACAATGCTATCGGCCATCCAGCGAAGTTTCAGTGGACTGCGAATGGGAAAAGTGACATGGCGAAACGCCAGCCGCCATGGACGCACGGGTCGCGCGGCCAGCGCCGCGGAACCACCGAGCATGATGGCATGGGAATCATTCAGGATCAGCACATCAGGCGCGTGCCAACGCAGGCCTCGCACCACGGCTAACCATTCGCGAGGATTCACCCCACGTCGCAGGGGCGTAGAGACGATGTCGTCGCCAGCCTCATCGACGCGTCGGTGCAAGGGCTGATTGCGGCGCACAATCCAACTTACTTGATGCCCCTGCTGGATCAGGGCCGATCGAATCGACCACAGA
>JADLDX010000848.1 GCA_020846515.1 Pirellulaceae bacterium | reverse complement strand
TTGAGCTTATGTACTCACTACTGCTGTTTATCGAAACGGGGCAAGAACATCTGGAGCGATACAGCGACGCGTTGCCACGACTCGAACTCGCGCTGAAAAGCATACCAAGAAACTCGGTCTAACGAACGAAAAAGGGGTCAGGTCTATTTTCCATCTCGCGGAAAATAGACCTGCCCCCTTTTTTTGCAGTAAAGTATTCCCCATCTCTTCGGAAGGAGTGATATATGGTTAGCGGTGTCTCTGCCCGGATGCGAGTGATCGAGGACGACATCACGCAACTAAAAGTTGACGCGATCGTCAACGCCGCGAACGAGTCACTTCTGGGCGGTGGTGGCGTGGATGGGGCTATCCATTTTGCAGCTGGGCCGAGTCTGTTGGAGGAATGCAAAAAGCTAGGTGGATGCCCAACGGGACATGCCAAAATGACGCTTGGCTACCGACTGCCGGCACGCCACATCATTCACACCGTTGGGCCGATCTACGATGGTGGTGGTTACGGCGAAGCTGAACAGCTGGCGTCGTGTTATCGAGAATGTCTCAGATTGGCATCGGAGACTGGGCTGGAATCGATCGCGTTTCCCTGCATTTCCACCGGCATTTTCGGTTATCCAAAGGATGATGCATGTGAAATTGCGATCTCAGTTGTCGCTGAGTGGCTCGCCACGCACACGTCACCCAAGGTTGTGACGTTCTGTTGTTTTTCTTCCGAGGATGCGGACCTATATCGCGCTCGTCTGGCGGAATGACGCCGCGCTAAAAAATGCACCCGAGTTGCCGATCGGGCGTTGTCAGTAGTCAAAGTCACTTGGCGGCAATCGGGTGAATTTCGTCGTTCTGGCAAGAACTAAATCAACGCAAGGTTTATAAAATGCCCGGCCTGCGCGGTAAGCAATTTGATCTTGATACTGCCGATTTGACTGCGCATGATTGGTGTCGTGCTCGCAATTGGAATATCGGCTTTCTCGTGGGCTGGTTTGCATTTTTCGCGTTCGCTTTAGGCAACCTGCTTTGTGACGGCAATTGGTTGACGTTTATTCCAACTTTTGTGATGGCTGTGATTGGTGGCGTTTCACAACTTGTCTGGCTTGTGCGTATGTCCATTTGGCTGAACGGAGAAAGGAATTCTTAGGTCCGGGACTCGACCGAGCACGGGCTTTACCATGCTGCGATTTGGCGCTGAAAACTGCCAGAACCGACCGATTGGAATAGGGTGCACTCCACCAAACCTCTCGCGTCACTCTTTTCTCTCGCGGTGTCAAATCATCCGCAAGCTTAAAAGACGAAGTAGTTTTCAATATTGCCTCTCGCTGGACAGCGCCACGTTTTATCCGTGTTTGGCCAACCGCCACACCAATTGTTGAATGGGCCAGCCTGTTTGCCGCTCGCGATTTCCAGGCCGGCATTCTCCACCGCGAGAGAAAAGAGAAACGCAGAGATAAACAGCCTTACCGTCGCTCGTAGCCACAGCGGCCAAGCGTTGGTAAGTCCAACGCTGCGCGTCCACCGTCTGGCGACGGTGGCTGCGAACCGAAAAAGGGGTCAGGTCTATTTTCGCAAAGAAAATAGACCTGACCCTTTTTTTTGTGGCGGAGTTGCTGCGGCAATCCTACTCCCTCTTGTAGGAACCCCCTAATCGATTCTCCGTCGTTCTCTAGAAAGAATCTCGCATGGCCCATCGACTCAAGCACAGGCGGCGGATGTTCGAACGCCTGGAAGCCCGAGACCTACTAGCCAGTGTCGTGATGCAGTCGCTATCGGCTGACGGTGGTACACAACTGGCTTTAACCTACGAAGTCCTTGAGCCAACGACGGAATTGAATGTCGGCATCTATCGCAACTCAGGCGCCACGCTCGCCGACGCCGTGCTGCTGGACAATGCGACGCTCACCAATCCGCAAGACCTCACAGTGGGCGTCCATGTCAAAAACTTCACGATTGGAAGTGGTCCCGACCAAATCGCACTGCCCGGCGCAGGGGCGTCCGACGTTGAGCAAGATTATGCGATCTGGGCGGTGGCTGATCCGACGATCCCCAGTTCGGTGAACACAGCTGTGTTTGCAGGGGTCTACCACGCGCCACTGAGCGATGTCTTTGTCCATGGCAGCAGCCGACCCGACTCGGTTGTCATCGACTCGAGCTACCGCGTCACACTCAACGGCATGATGAAACGCTACTCATCTGCCGATGTGACTGGCTTCCGCGTCCGCAGTCATGATGGCCATGATGCGGTCAACGCCTCAACGGCCGCCAAAGTCGTTTCCATTTATGGCGGCTCCGGAAATGACGCTCTGAAAGGCGGTTCGGTTGCCGACTCGCTCTTCGGCGGCACGGGAGACGACGAACTAGTTGGCGGCAGGGGCAATGATGCGCTCGACGGCGGCGAGGGAAGCGATGTCTACCCAATCGCAGGCACCAATCAAGGGGCGGATATCTATCTCGATCGAGGTATCGTCGGTGTCGATCGTATCGTCGCTACGGCCAACTCTACCAGTATCACTTTAGGTGCAAGTTTTTCCGCTGCCTCCGGCATTGAAGCGATTGCGGCTAACGGATTTTCTAGAGTCAGTCTCGTAGGCACTAGCGGCATCAATACATTCGACTTTAGTGCCCTGACTCTGACGGGACTCTCTATTGTCGACAGCCTGGCTGGCGCCGATGCTATCGTAGGCTCAAGTGGTGATGATCTCATTCGTCCTGGTACTGGCAACGACAATGTCGATGGCGGCAGCGGAACCGATGTCGTTCACTTCGCCGGCACCTTGGCTACCTACTCCATCGTACGCACTGGAGATACCGTCGTTGTCAAAGATCTTGCCACGACCGTAAATGGAAACGACGGTACCGATGCGCTACGCGGCATCGAGGTGCTTCGATTCTTGGATGGTGACTACAACTTAATGGGCCCTGCGAATTCACCTCCGCTTGCATTGCCGGACAGCCTTACCGTTACTGAAGACGACGCCGTACAGACAATTTCAGTGTTAGCAAATGACTTGGACCCCGATCTGGGCGACGCGCTGTCCATTGTTTCAGTCAGTGGTCCAGCCTTGCGTGGAACAGTTGCGATTTCAGCCGACGGACTTGGCATCGACTACCGCCCTGGAAACTCTTTCCAATCTATGAGTAGTGGTCAATCCGAAGTTGAGCTTTTCACTTACACGATTGCAGATAGCGCCGGTGCGCAAGCGACAGCTAGCGTGACAGTGACCGTCACTGGCGCCAATGATCAACCGCTGGCCGTCAACGACAGCATCACCGTCAGCGACGCTTCCAGTGCAACCATTGTGCAGGTCTTAGCCAACGACACGGATGTCGACGCCGGTGACACCAAACGCGTGGTGTCGATAAACAGTGCTGGTGTTCGCGGCATCGTGCAGATCCCCGCCGGTGGCACCGGAGTACTCTTCTTGCCAAACAATGCCTATGCCTACTTGAAAGCGGGCGAGTCGGCCATCGAGACGATTACGTACACTATGTCCGATGCGGCGGGATTACAATCGACCGCCACGCTGCTGGTAACAGTCACCGGTTCGAATCAAGCGCCCGTTGCGATGGCCGATGCGGCCACGCTTTCCGAGAATGCAAGTTCCACATCGTTGGACGTGTTGGTCAATGACACCGACGTCGACATGGGCGACACCAAGACAGTGCTCTCGGTTAATGGCGCTGGTTATCCGGATGGCTGGGAGCTGGTGTGCATCTACGGAGTATGTGCTCCAGTCGCGTACCCGGGCGTGCCTGCCATTCGCGGGATGCTGACCGTCGCCCCAGATGGAAAAGGGGTGACATATTCGCCAGGTAATGTGTTCCAGTATTTGAGGGCGGGGCAGACTGCCACCGAGCGATTCACATACACCATGGCGGATTCGGCCGGTGCCACCTCAACGGCTTGGGTCACAGTGTCGATCGTTGGTGCCAATGATGCGCCCGTGGCAGTGGCCGACAATTTAATAGTCGCCAAGAATTCGGCGCCGGTCACAGTCAATGTCCTGGCCAATGACACGGATTTGGATTCAGGTGATACCAAGCGTGTGCTGTCGATCGACACAGCCGGCTTACGTGGTAGCGCCACGATCTCCGTCGGCGGGACCAGCGTGATTTATGCTGTCGGCAACAACTTCTTAGATCTGTTACCGGGCCAGGTTGCGGTTGATACCTTCACTTACAGTATGGTAGATGCCGCTGGAGCACTATCGACGACTTCGGTGGTAGTGCGCGTAAACGAAACGAACTCGGCCCCTACTGCGGTCGCTGACAATGGAGCAGCTATTGAAAATGGCGTTCCAGTGACCATCGATGTCTTGTCCAACGACACCGACGAAGATGCCGGAGACACAAAATCGGTCGTTTCAGTCAGTTCCGTCGATTCGGTCAGTGGTGTAGGGTTGCAGGGAGCTGTTTCGGTCGCACCAGGTGGATCTGGCATCATATATGCCGTGGGCAACGCATTCCAAAGTCTGGCTTTAGGCGCAACAGCAACCGAGACATTCACGTACACCATGCGTGATTCCTTAGGAGCCCAATCGACCGCCACGGTTCAAGTCACCGTGACAGGCGTCAACGACTCACCGGTCGCTATAGCCGATTCAGCCATCGCCTCCGAGGATGGAGCCCCCATTACGATCAACGTCTTGGCCAACGATTCCGACATCGATGCGGCTGATTCCAAACAGATTGTCTCAGTTCTCGGCACGAACCTGCAAGGCGCCGTCTCCATCGCCGCAGACGGGACCGCGATCGTCTATTCGGTAGGCGGTGCATTCCAGAGCTTGAGGGCAGGGGCCTCTGCGACGGAAGTCTTTAGCTACACCATGCGCGATACTGCGGGCGCTACGTCAACGGCCAATGTAACGGTCAGCATCACTGGAGTGAATGATAGTCCTGTTGCCATTGCCAATGCCTTCTCCGTTACGGAAGACTCGACGGCCACGACGTTGGCGGTACTGGCCAACGATACCGATCCCGATGCTGGCGATACCAAACGAGTTGTCTCGGTCAATACGTTGGGGATGCTTGGCACAGTCACTGTAGCTGCGGGTGGCACGGGCGTGATCTACAATGCCGGTTCAGTTTATCAGCATCTGATTGCTGGACAGACGGCGACTGAAACTTTTACGTATACCATGTCAGATGCGGCCGGTGCCTTATCGACGGCCAGCGTCACGCTAACGATCACCGGCATTACCGACGGCCCGAAAGCCAACAACGACATGGTTTTCGCCATGGAAGATGGTGGCCCCATCGTCATTGACGTATTGGCTAACGACGTTAGCGATCTGGAACCGTCCAGTTCACTGACCATCACTTCCATCGATGGCGCCGGGCAATATGCATCCCTCACGCTGATTATGATTTATGGGGTAGGCGTTG
>JADLDX010000847.1 GCA_020846515.1 Pirellulaceae bacterium | reverse complement strand
CGCTGGCGATTCCTAAGGATCGCGTGGAAAAGTTCTTGACGGCTGAGTCCAAGCAAGCAGTGGCCGCACTGAAGAAGGCCATCGAAGATCTGAAAAAAGCGGCTCCGGTCAAATACGAAGTCGTGCATACACTGACCGAAGGCAAGCCGGCCAATCAAAAGATACAGTTGCGTGGCAACGTCAACGATCTCGGCGAAGAAGCTCCGCGTCGCTTTTTGGAGGTATTGGCCGGACCAGATTCTCAACCATTTAAAGAGGGTAGCGGCCGTTTAGAACTCGCGAAAGCCATTGCCAGTGGTGACAATCCACTTACTGCCCGCGTCTTTGTCAATCGTGTCTGGCAACATCACTTCGGTCGCGGGATCGTCAGTACGCCAAGCAACTTCGGCTTGTTGGGTGTGCCGCCCTCGCATCCCGAATTGCTGGACTATCTGGCAGCGCGATTTATCGCTTCGGGATGGTCGCTCAAACAATTGCATCGAGACATTATGTTGTCGGCCACCTATCGGCTGGCATCCACCAGCATCGCGGCCAATCAAGAACGCGATCCGGAAAATCGATTGCTCTGGCGCATGAACCGGCGAAGATTAGACATCGAATCGTGGCGAGACTCACTCTTGCTAGTCTCCGGAAACTTGGACTCCTCTATCGGCGGCTCGTCGGTTAACCTCGCCGATAAAAACAATCGTCGACGAACTTTATATGCCGCGATCAGTCGCCATGAGTTAAATCCTGTTCTGCGCCTGTTTGATTTTCCTGATCCGAATTTAACCAGTGAGCGACGAAGCTTGACCACTGTTCCCATGCAACAATTGTTCGTCTTGAATAGCGACTTTGTGATCGATCAGTCGCGCGCGATTGCCGCCCGCGCAGAGAAGTCTGCGCCGGACGATCATGAAAAGCAGATCAGCCAGCTGTATAGCTGGTTGTTTGGCCGTCGCCCAGCGGACCACGAACTTGCAGTCGGTATCAACTTTTTGAAACTGGAATCGCCCGCAGATATCAGCCAGGGTGATGTAAAGCTCTCGCGACTCGAGCAGTATGCTCAAGCGCTCTTGAGTACCAATGAATTCTTTTTTGTGGACTGATGGAGTCGGCCATGGCCAATGATCCCCAGCGTTTCGCTCAGCCTTGCTCCACAATGGCCAGCAATCCAGTGTCGAGCCAACCAGTAGCTAGTAGTTCGGCGTTTTCGCGCCGTCAGTGGCTATCTCAAATCGGTACCGGGTTCGGCACGTTGGGGCTCGCCTCAGTGCTGGCTGAAAATGGCATGCTTGGTGGGGCTTTAACCGGCCTGAGCCATGGTCAGCTGAACGCCAGTACAACGTCGGCGACAACCTCGAACAGTCCACTTGCTCCTCGGCCTGCTCACTTCGCGGCCCGTGCCAAACGCGTCATCTTTTTGTTCATGAATGGTGGCCCTTCGCATGTCGATACTTTTGACCCCAAGCCGATGCTGGAGAAGTACGCTGGTCAGCAACCGGAAGAACTGGTCAAGAACTATCCGCGTGCCAAAGGCAAACTCTTTCCATCGCCAGTCACTTTCAAAAAGTATGGTGAAAATGGAGTGGATGTCAGCGAGCTGTACCCACACGTCGCGCGAGTCATCGACGAAATCTGCGTGATTCGTTCGATGCACACCGAGATACCAAATCACGAACCCGGTTTGCTGATGATGAACTCCGGGAATACCCAGCCGACGCGGCCGAGCTTGGGTTCTTGGTTAACCTATGGACTCGGGTCTGAGAATCAGAATCTGCCGGGCTACGTCGTTTTATGTCCGGGCAAGCCTGTCGTTGGCCCGCAGCTGTGGGGCAACAGTTTCTTACCTGGTATTTTTCAGGGTTGCCATATTAACAATAGCAAACTGGATCCCAAGTCGGTTATTGCCCACGTAAGAAACTCTTATCTACCACCTCAACAGCAGCGTCAGCAACTCGACCTGATTCAGCAGTTGAATCGGACGCATGCTGCAGATCGCGACCAAGACAGTCAACTCGAATCGCGTATCGAGTCGCTCGAAATGGCGTTTCGACTTCAGTTCGCGGCCCAGGAGGTCTTTGATCTCGACCAGGAGACACAAGCCATGCGCGATCTCTATGGTCAAGGTGAGTTCGCCAATGCTTGCTTGCTATCGCGCCGGTTGATCGAACGCGGAGTGCGCATGGTGCAGGTTTATTATGGCAACGGCCAACCCTGGGATGACCATGGCGATATTATGAACCACGCCAAACATGCCAAAGCGAGCGATCAAGCCATCGCTGGATTGATTGCGGACCTAAAGTCGCGTGGCCTACTCGAAGATACGCTCATCGTTTGGACAGGCGAGTTTGGCCGCACTCCTTGGTCTCAAGGTGCTAAAGGTCGCGACCATCACAGTCGCGGCTTTACCTCCTGGTTGGCTGGCGGCGGAGTCAAGGGCGGGTTGGCTTATGGGGCGACGGATGAGTTTGGCAACGCGGCCGTCGAAAAGCCGGTGCATATCCACGACCTGCACGCCACCATCTTGCACCTCATGGGCATGGATCATGAACGACTAACCTACCGATACAGCGGCCGCGACTTCCGACTGACAGATGTTCATGGCCGCGTCATCCATGATCTCATCGCGTGACGAGTGTCGTCAGACCCAAACCCTCGACATGCCCAACCATTGTGGACGAAAGAGAATCAGTCCGCCGAGAATCAAGATGGCAATGCCGCTTATCAGCTTAAGCCACTGACCATGTGTTTCTTGCATTTTGCGCCGTCCTAGCGTCAGGACGACCAGTCCCACCATCAAGCCGTCATCAAACATGTAGGCTAAGTTGTAAAGCAGCAGATAGGCGTAGTTGGCCCATGTCGGCAGCTGTTGGGCAGTGAGAATTTGCGTATACAAAGCCGGCAAACCAGCGGTGCATAGAAGTTCAACCATATTGACCAGCACAGCCAGAACACCTGCACCCAGTATGGCGCCTGCGAGATTGTCGGCATTCACAATGCGCCGCACCTGTTGATAAATCCGGGGCTTGGCTGACTCGGGAATCGATAGACTAATCCCTTTTTTGAACGCAAAAAAGTCCTTTACATGGATAACGCCGATGGCGATGGCCAGCATTCCCAAGGCAACTTGGACATATCGTGACATCCCGATGAATTGAAAGATGCTGATCCATGCGGCCATAAAGGCAAAGTATACCGTTGCACTAACGACCACGAACGTGCCGGCCACCGCCAGGATCTTCCAGCGACTGTTCAGATTCACCAGCACTGACAGCAAGAACACCAGGACCCACATAGCACAGGGGTTAAAGCCATCGACCAGTCCCACTGCCACTGTAAAGAGTGGTAGTCCAACTTTCGTCACACGCACCGAGCCAAACCAGGGCAATTGGATCGCGTCGCTGGCAGCTACTCCGCTGTCCTCAGCAATCGCTGCGTCGGCCTG
>JADLDX010000846.1 GCA_020846515.1 Pirellulaceae bacterium | reverse complement strand
TTTGTTGTGTTAGGCAGCGAGTTCGTGGCCATGATCAATCAAATGACAACTTGCTCTAAGCATCTTGACGATCTGCTTGGTGAAGTTGGCGGCGATTCTAAACCCGTTCAAGGCACGACGAGCAAAAGCTACTAATGGCTACGAAAGACGACAACAACGCATTGCCGTATCTGGACGACAAGCCAGTCGGCGCGGCCGATTTCTATTTTGCGATCAACGCGACCTTTCGATTCATTCTCGCGCGGGCTGGCCTGGACGGCTTGCGACGATATTGGACAGACCTGGGGAGTACTTACTTTGCCCCGGTTTCACAGCGTTGGAAAGCCAATGGTCTAACCGCGATTGAGCAGTACTGGACGGCATTTTTCAAAGCCGAGCCAGGCTCGGAGGTCGAAGTTCGGCGAACCGAAGACATGGTTACCGTGGAGGTTAAGGTTTGCCCAGCCATCGCGCATCTGCGTCAGCACAATCGCGAGATCGTGCCGTGTTTCTGTCAGCATTGCTATTTCATTAGCGAATCCATCGCCGCACCGGCAGGCTTCACCGCTCGTGTTCGAGGTGGCAATGGCTCCTGCACCCAAACCTTTCAACCGAGTCGTCCAGAAATAGCTCCCCAGGATCTAACTGAAATTGCGGAGGCAGCATGTTAGGTTGTTACGATTTCTGCGGCCATTACGAGTGGACTTTCCAGTGGCTGAATGAACTCGGCGGTAAACCGCTGGTGCGCGACTATTGGGATCAGGCGATTCGCCTTGATTCGCAGATACACGCGGCAGAGTTGATCATGAAGAACGGTATTCCAGGCATGGAAGAGTATTGGGGCCATACCCTTCAGCATGAGGGTGCTGGCTACCATACGACGTCGACGGAGACCGTTTTCCGAACCGACATGCATGCGTGTCCATCCAAAGGATTTCTCATTCGCAACGGTCTTGCGCAATACGAAGACTACTGCGACCATTGCATGGGTTGGATTGGCCAGTTGATGAAAGAGGCTGGATTCACGATCGATCACGAGCACAACCATTGCGGTCAATGCTGGTGGGAAATGCGTCGCATCGGCGACACTTCACCACCCGGTTCCGTCGGTGAAGTGAGCGGCGCCCACGACGTTCGCTTGCACCCAAACTGGAAACAGCCAGAACCGCCAGACGTGTATTTCAGGTCCAACGACGCCGACGACAAAGTCTAACCGAAAAAGGGGTCAGGTCTATTTTTTTACTGGGTAGCGTTTTACTTTAACGTCGTTGGACTGTTTGGCACCCGCCGTGCTGCGGCCATTGATGATCAGTTTCTCAAGCAGGGCTTGCATCTGCGTGACCTTGGCCGGCATATCGGCGGCCAGGTTTTTTGTTTCGCCAATGTCGTTTGACAAGTCGTAAAGTTGTACAGGTTGAGATTGATCGCCGCCCTTGCCCCAGCCGCCTGAGCCGGGGGCGGCAATGTACTTCCAGCTTCCCTGTCGCACGGCCGGTATACCATTGCTGGAGGTGCTGACGGCGTGTTCGCGAACTGGTAGGTCTTCGCCTCTCAATAGCGGCAAGATGCTATAGCTGTCCTCGCCGACGTTGTCCGGCAAGCTGGTACCGAGTACGTCGGCAACTGTGCGCATGAGGTCGGCCTGATGTACCAACTGGCTGCAGACGCTGCTGGCTTTCACTACGCCCGGCCAGCGAACAATGAACGGAACTCGATGGCCGCCTTCCCAAGCATCGGCCTTGGCCCCGCGCAGCGGGCCGCTTGGGTAGTGACCAAGCGCTTCCAGATCGGGCTTGCCGATGTACGGGGCACAGCCGTTATCGGAGGTGAAGACGACGAGTGTCTTGTCTGCCTGGCCACTTTTCTCCAAGGCCTCTAGCACCTGTCCGATCACGGCATCGGTCTCCATTACGAAGTCGGCATAAAGCGTCAGGCCGCTTTTGCCCTTCCAAGCTTCGTTGACCGATAGCGGTGTATGCGGGGCAGTCAGTGGCAGGTAAAGCAGGAAGGGCTCGGGTTTTTTCGCGGCCTGCGCGATAAACGCTGACGCGCGTTCACCCAGCGTAGGGAGGATTGGCTCAAGTGTCCAATTGGCTAGTGTCGGTCCTTGGTTGCTGGCTTGATTGTTACCGAGCAAGCGAGCTGGCAAGAACTCGCTGGGAATACCAACCGTACGATCGTTCTCGATAAAGCAAAACGGTGGCCAGTTTGGTACATCCGTGCCGAAGTATTGGTTGAAGCCTCGCGTGGTTGGTCCGCCACCGATTGTCTGCGAAAAGACCTCACGCCATACCTCGCGATGAGCCTCCGAGGCGATTGCATTTCCAGTTGGTTTCTCTTTGAATAGAGTCGCGCGTTCTTTTGCAATTGGCCAATCCCAGCCAAGATGCCATTTGCCGATGCATCCGGTGTGATACCCGTGTTGTTGCGCGAGTGTGCCGAGTGTCCATCGATCTGGGGCGATCAGCGGAGGGCCCCATAAATTGACGATGCCCGACTGCAATCGCGTGCGCCAGTGATAGCGGCCAGTGAGCAAGGCATATCGCGATGGTGAACAGACGCCAGAGGACGAATGCCCGTCGGTGAAACGCATGCCTTGGGTGGCCAGGCGGTCGATGTGGGGCGTAGCGATCTTGCCGCGCTCGGGGTTATTGCACTGCACA
>JADLDX010000845.1 GCA_020846515.1 Pirellulaceae bacterium | reverse complement strand
CCCAACGGATCGGCGGATGCGACTGGCAATCAGTTGCCTGGCGATTGGCGAGCTGCCCTGTCGCCCTCTGGTATCGAAACACGCATGGGCGACGCGATCAAGGCCGTCTTGGATCGAGAGCAGGGAAGTCCCCTGGCCGGCGTGATTGTCGTGACCGATGGCCGCAGCAACGCAGGACTTGATCCACGATCGCTGGTGCTCTCGGCGCAGAATCAACGCGTGCCACTGTACTTTGTCGGGGTCGGATCAGAAAAGAATCCGCCCAACATGAAACTGGTTGAAATCGATGTCCCCAAACGCATCTACCCTGGTGACAAGTTCTCGATGAACGTCCTGTTGCAGTCTTCGGGTTTTGCAGGTAAGTCGGTGGCTGTCCAAGTTACGGCTGGTCCCAAAGGCGGAGACCCGGCCGCATACTCCATAGAAGCCGAAGTGGCGGTCAGCATCACGACAGATGATGAACTGGCCACGGCCACCTTTGAGCTCGACCCCAAGGCCGTGGGTGTTTGGTCATACGTGGTCAAGTTAATACCGTTGGCCGGTGATGTGGATGCGCGCGACGATAGTCAGCAGGTCGAAGTAGCGGTGATTGAACGCAAGAATCGCGTGTTGATCTTCGCCGGCGGTCCGATGCGTGAGTACCAGTTTGTGCGCAACCTAATGTTCCGCGACCGCGACGTCGAATCGCATGTTTTATTGCAAACCGGCAGAGGCGGTATCTCGCAAGAAGCCCAGCGGATCGTGACCGAGTTTCCCGCCGACCGCACCGCACTGTCACAGTACGACGCCATCCTGGCATTTGATGCCGATTGGACGAAAGTCAGCGATGCTCAGGCCCAAGCTCTGGAGCAATGGGTGGCCGAACAGGCTGGTGGTCTATTGATCGTGGCTGGAAACGTCGAGATGCCCAAGTGGTTGTCACGCGCATCGGGCGGTGAACGTTCCAATATTCTAAGAACCTTATCTCCGGTTACCTTGGTGCAATCGGGCAGTCGCGCCCTGTCGACCGGGCGTGTTGAGGCTGAAAAACCTTGGCCCATCAAGTTGACTAACGACGGCTTGCAAAGTGATTTTCTGTGGTTGAGCGATGATCCAACAACCAGCGCCAAACTGTGGGATGAGTTTGAAGGCGTCTACAGTTACAACGCCGCCTTTGAACTGAAGCCGGGCGCCAAGAAACTCGCCGTCTTCGGTGATCCAACATCAGCAGACGACGGTAATCTGCCTATCTATCTGGCTAGCCAGTTTTACGGCGCAGGCCGCGTCGTATATCAAGGCGGTGCCGAGATGTGGCGATTGCGCGAATTGGGTGACATGTACTTTGATCGCTTCTATACAAAACTGGTGCGTTGGATTTCATCTGGCCGCTTGATGATGGATTCCGATCGCGGCATTTTGTTGGTCGATCGCGAAACCGCTTTGTTGGGTGATCAAGTCACCGTACGAGCCGTGTTGAAGGATCAGCGATTTCAACCGCTGATACAAAGCGAGGTCTACGCTCAATTATTGGATCCACAGAAACGCAATATGCGTTTGGTGCTCAGGCCTCTGGGTGGCGGCGTCCAGCCGGGTGTCTATACGGGCCAGTTCCCAGTGCAAGTCGCAGGTGATTACACCGTTCAATTGCAGCTTGGCGGATTGGCGTCGAACGAAGTCTTGCAAGCCAGTGTCAAGGCGCGTGTGCCAGCCATCGAAATGCAAGGTGCCGAGCGACATGATGCTCTGCTATTGCCGCTGGCCACTCAGTCCGGTGGTCGATACTTTAAAGGCGCTGAAGCGGCGATCGAATCGGCTGAGACCGGCAAAGGCACGGCTCTGGCTGCGGCCATCGTGCCGCAAGATCAGATCTCCTTCTTGCCCGGAGTTCCCAATCGTCGCTTTCAATTGCGTTGGCTTGGGTGGCTCATGGGCTTGATCGCTGGCTGCTTGACGATTGAATGGTTTGCGCGACGCTTGCATCGACTAGCTTAAAGGCAATCCGCCCTCTAATGAGGCAAAGCTCGTGGTGAGGCAATGATTCGTGAGCAGGCAAAGCAAGCCGGGGCAATCCATGGCACACTGGGTCCATAGCACACTAGGTCACAGTGAGGCATTGGGACAGGGTGGAGCAAGACAACGCTGGCGGTTGTCTGCACTTGGTCAGCTTGTTCTGAGGTGATCTGAACTGCCTGATGGTAAAACTTGGGACGGATACACTGGCATTTACTATTAATAGATTCATAGGGAAAGTAGGCGCGGAATGCCCGACAAGATAACGATTATTGGTGTTAGTGATGATGGATTAGAGGGTTTGACGCGGCAAGCGCGAGAGCTGTTGACCAATGCCGCGACGCTGGTTGGGCCGGCGGGGTTAGTGGCGAAAATGGCCCATGAAGGTCAGACCCAAGTGGCCTTGTCGGCTAATCTCGAGCAAGCGGCCAAGACGTTCGAAGGCGGACTGAAGGGGCCGGTGGTTATGTTGGCCAGCGGTGATCCCCTGTTTTATGGTACGGCTCGATTCTTGTGCGATCGATTGGGCAAAGAGCGATTCGAAGTTTTGCCCCACGTGAGCAGTATGCAACTGGCTTTCGCGCGGGTGAAGGAGAGTTGGGATGAAGCCTATTTGACCAATTTGGCAACTCAGTCGTTGGACCGCGTCGTCGAACGCGTGCGCAGTGCCGAGAAAGTAGGCGTATTTACCACGGAAGAAACGCCGCCGAAAGCCTTAGCGAAAGCTATGGTTGATAAAGGCATCGAGTACTTCACGTTGTATGTTTGCGAAAACCTTGGTTCGCGCGATGAACGGGTGACGCGCGGAAAGCCGTCCGAGATTTTGCGGCAGGATTTCTCGCCGCTGAACGTGGTGGTTTTGGTACGTGACGCCAATGTGCCCGATCGTCCGGCGGACATGATCGGCAAGCGGTTGTTTGGTAATCCCGACGAAATGTTCCTGCAGAGCCGACCGAAACGCGGTTTGCTAACGCCCTCGGAAGTTCGCGCGATCGCGTTGTGCGAGATGGATTTGGGACCTCAGAGTATTGTTTGGGACGTAGGAGCCGGCAGTGGTTCGGTGGCCATCGAAGCGGCGCGAATTGCCTCCGGAGGTCGAGTATTTGCTATCGAAATGGATGCAGAAGATTACAACTTGTTGATTGAGAATTCGCGTCGATTCGGCACGGCCAATTTGACGCCCATCTTGGGTGAAGCTCCTGGTGCGTGGGTCGATTTACCGGATCCTGATGCGATGTTTATCGGTGGCACGGGGCGATCCGTGACTCAATTAATCGAAGTTGGCTGGCCAAGACTCAGACACGGCGGACGAATGGTGATCAATATCGCTAGCATGGAGAATCTGGTGATGGCCCAGCGCTTGCTTCAGAAAATGTCGGTTGAAGTTCATGTGTTGATGATTAATCTGGCGCGGAGCACGCAGCAGTTGGACGAGTTGCGATTGGATGCCGCGAATCCTTCATTTTTGTTGATGGCCCGGCGATCTTGAGCAATTGATCAGCCACAAGCTCCGGGGCCTTGGCACCCAATCCGTTGAGAGCAATGTAGCGTTTGCCGCTCAACAAACCTTAGAAAGACGCGTACTCCATGAATGTGCAAGACTTCTTGCAGCACCATCATTTGACCCGCAATCCATTTGCGGAAGAAGATGCACAAACCGATGCGGTGTTCAAACAGCACTGCATCGACAGTACGTTCCATCCGGCTTGGGATAAGGTCTTTGGCAGTCCAACGGATCCTTCCACTTCGATCGTCTTTGGCCCGAAAGGCTCTGGCAAGACGGCCATGCGGTTGCAGTTGGATAAACATATTCGAGCACACAATCGCGCCAACGCTGATAGCCGTGTATTTGTCATTCATTACGACGATTTCAATGGCTACATCGGTCATATGCAATCGAGGTTGGGGGGCTGGAGTCAGCGTAAGCCCGAAAAAGTCTTGCAGCAGTTTGGTATACAAGACCACATGGATGCCATCCTGATCCAGGGCGTTACGGCTCTGGTGGACCAGATTCTGCAGACTACCGGCAGTGCCACAGGGCCGGATGAGGCGGTTCGTCAAGATGCCGTCGATCGACTCGATGGCAACCAACGCGGTGATTTGTTGCTGCTGGCAACCAGTTACGACCAATCGACGCTGGGCAATACCAGTATGCGCTGGGAGCAGCTGCGATCGCGTTTACGGATATCCAAATGGAAATCGACCATAGACTGGTCTATCTCCTGGATCGGTTCGATCGCCGCAGCTCTGGGTAGTGCTTATTTGTTTTTCACGGGTTCACTTTCGTTAACGTATGCCGCGATTGCATTTGTCGTGGTCTCATTGGCCGTCAGTGCCAAGTATCTTTGGCGGTTGTGCCATTGTTATTTCAGAGCTCGGCAAATGTCTCGCAATTGCCGTGTGCGCCGGCAGAGTATTAGCGAACAAGCTCGACTGATGCTCAAGCAGCCCTGGTCGACTTGGGCAAGCGAACCCATGCCGGTAGATCGCGTGTCGGCGTCGCGCTATGAGTTATTAGAAAAGTTTCAGCATATCCTGCGGACCTTGGGATTTCCGGGGATTCTAGTATTGGTCGATCGCGTGGACGAACCGCAAATGGTTAATGGCCAGGCCGAACGCATTCGGTTGTTAGTCTGGCCGTTGTTGGACAATAAACTGCTCAAGCATCCGGGTGTCGGCTTCAAATTGTTGTTACCCCAAGAATTGCAATACTTTGTGGATCGTGAGACTCGCGAGTTTCACGAGCGAGCCAGGCTGGACAAGCAGAACGTGATCGCTGGTTTTGATTGGACTGGCGAAGCTCTGTACGACTTGGTCTGCGCGCGGATGAAAGCCTGTGCACAGCCTGGGACAGCTCCACAACCGGGTGAGTTATTTGACCCGGCCATTGATACGCAGCGATTAATCAACGCGATGCGCGATTTGCGTGTGCCCCGCAATTTGTTCCGCTTCTTGTACCGAGTCGTCTCGGAGCATTGTAAAAAGTACACCAGTAGTGAACCGCAGTACCGCATCGCGGTATCGACCTTTGAATCGGTGTTGGCCCTCAGCCAAGAAGAGTTTCGCCGCCAGGCCTGAGTGATAGACTTCACTGAGCGATTGACTTCACTGAGCGATTGACTTCTGGGAGCGGTTGGTGCAAATTGGGGCTCACATCCGTTCAAACCAATTCTCCCACCTGTTTCCCACCTGATTGGGTTCGCCTGTCTTATGCAACCTGCGACCTTGCCGCCGCTGAGTGACGTTGAACCGTTCATGCACTTCCGACGGTTGTTCTATTTGCGTGGTGCGAACATTTGGTCGCGTCGTTCGTGCATGGAAGTTT
>JADLDX010000844.1 GCA_020846515.1 Pirellulaceae bacterium | reverse complement strand
GGCGCCGCTGGTGGTGCGGGCATGGGTATGGGCATGCCAGGTGGCGATGGGTTATCGGGTAGCTAAAGCTAACCAGCCTGCTACGCAGCTGTGGGAACTAACCCCTTTCCCGGGAGGTCGACGCTCCTGCGGAGACACGTTTCCGGACCGACCGACTACCCATGCCAGTTGTGCTCGCCTAGCGCGGGCCGAAGGTGCCATAGCCAAGGACCGTTGGCATTGCCAATCAGTTGCAATTTGCGGCTTGCCTCCGCCGGAGCGTCGGCCTCCCAGGCTGATTGATGACGATTAAAACGTTCAAGGGGCGGTAACCTCGACGTCCGTCCCTTGACGTTGGATGCTCAACTTGGCCTGCACGCCCAAGCGCTGCAGAATGTCATCCAACTTGGCGTCTTTGGCTTCTAATGTCACGCTGGTCAGGGCTGCCGATGGCGGTAGGCTGCTGTCCCAGATGATCTTCAATCCCAGCTGACTGCCCAACGCGTTGAGCACTGCGCCGATAGGCTGCTTGTCTAGTTTACTGATCGTGTACTTCTGGATGGCCAGCGGATCTCGCTCTGGCTGACCCTGGTTGGGCTGAGCCTGGCTTGGCTGAGCCATGGATCGCGAACGATTGTTACGCGGCGGTCTGTCCAGGGCTGGTGCGCGGTTGTCTTGATCAAGTGACTGCAGCAGTCGCAGATGGGCCGCCGAGGTACCCACCAAGGTCCATTGCCGATCGGTCGCCTCCAATCGCGCCTCGGGAAATTCATTGGCTAGGGCCGCCACGTTTGCCTGGTGGATGGTGGCCCGGCTGTAGACAGCTTGCCACGGACCAGCCTTCGGTAAGGGAATCAAGCGTAACTCCGCAGGCAGTTTGCCGGCAGCACACCGGCCAAAGCCACCCAAGAGTAAAGTCACTTGAGTGGCCACTGTACACGCTTGCAGACTGCCTGCGTTAAGCAAGTCGTGCGGCATAGTGGTCGGCAGCGAGATGTTCCACGTGCTATTGATATTCATGGCCAATTCGGTCGGGGTGGTCAACATGGGCCACTGCAACGGCTTAAGCTCCGCGGAAGTTTTGTTCTTGGAGTTGGCGGTTGCTTGTTGATGGCTGAGCTGATCGTGCCAGCGAACGGCTGCGTATTGCATGGAGGCCAAATCGGCTGGTCGAGCGATCGTCACTACATTTTCGATCAACCCCATTTCGGCCTGACAGAGGTTGGCTAGTTTCGATAAACACTCGCGGAGATTCGAATCGGTCAGACGTAGATCGATCGGCTGGTCGGCATCAACGCGTCGATCGATCCAGTATGAAAACTGGAAGCGTTCCGCCATTTGGGCCACGATGGCTCGCAGCGGTGCGTGCTGGTAATCAACCTGAGCCGGAATTGCTAGTCTCAATTCGGCTTGCCTCGAACTGGGCAGTGTCAGCAGATTGAACTTTACTTCAGGATCTGCAGCCCAAATGTCCGTGGCCGAAGCACAAAAAAAAATCAAACTTCCAAGTATTACATAGATGGCGCGCATGATGTTGATTTCGCTTGCCCTGTCTTAATCCTAGGGAAAATCGGGGGTCTGCGCGATTGATGCTGCGCAAGATAGTGCAAGTTTGCAGCTTTGAAAAACTGCTTGCCCCGTCGACTGCGTTGCATTCAAACCGGTCTAAGGTTGTTGTGCGTCAATCATATCGTTGTCGACGAACAATGTCTGATTATACTGGACCGGTCGAGCCCTCGACAGCGCGATGCTTGTCGTCGTGACTTTTCCTTTTCTAACTGTGTGCCCAGCGACACCTTTGAGACTGCAAACCAGGGTTACAAACAGTGGAAGAACGCGCAACACATATAGCGGTATTGCTCAAGTCGTACCAACGATATCTACAGGACGGAGATACTGCTCGCTTCATCCAGTCTGTCGCTTCGCGATACGCTGTGGCTACACTTTTGCGGGTGCTGACCGAGGGCGACGTTTACCGTCGCCGTGCCGCGGCGCTTGCCCTGGGCTTCATCGGTGACATCCATTGCAACGCTGCGATGGGACCGCTGCTGTGCGATCGCGATCGCAAGCTGCGTTTGGTAGTTGATGACTCACTGCGTTCGATTTGGTCGCGCGATGGTTCGGCTGATGCTCGGCATTTGCTCGAACGCGTCATGCGCTTGAACGAATGCGGCGAACATGCTCAGGCGGTCAAATTGTCCAGTGAACTGATCGATGGCAATAACCGGTTTGCCGAGGCCTATCACCAGCGTTCATTGGCTCTGTTTCACATCGACGAAATTGCCGATGCGATCGAAGACTGTCGTCGCGTGTTGCAGTTGAATCAGTTCCATTACGCGGCCATGATTGGACTGGGGCATTGTCATTTGGAACTGGGCGACCTGCTGGAATCACTTTTCTGGTTCCGCTGCGCGTTGGATACCTATCCCGATTTAGAGCCAGTCCGCGTTCAAGTCCGTCGCTTAGAAATCGCGATCCAAGAATTGTAGGTCTCAGGTGGCAATGCTGTGCAGCAGTGGGAACTAACCCTC
>JADLDX010000843.1 GCA_020846515.1 Pirellulaceae bacterium | reverse complement strand
GAGGGTTAGTTCCCGCAAGTCCGCAGCGAAGTACTTCACGCATGGGTTAGTCGAGGCACGCCCCCTCCCCGACTGAGCTGACGCCAGTCGACCCTCCCGCTGCTACGCAGCAGGAGGGTTAGTTCTCGAGGCGATACAGCGCCAGGTCGGTGCGCAAATACAGGGAGTTCTCGATGGCCACTGGCGTGGCGTAGAGGGCGCCGGGCAGCTTGTTCTCGCTCAATAGTTTGTACTCACGTCCAGCTTGGATGACAAACACCGATCCATCGCGGTTGCCCAAATAGATGCGACCTTCTGCCGCCATGGGTGAAGAGCTGAAATTGCCACCCAATCGCTGGCGGTAGATCTCTTCGCCGCTGGTTGCATCCAGGCAAGTCAAGATGCCGCCTGAGTCGTTCACGAAATAGAGTTCATTACCGATCAGGATGGGCGAAGGCATGGTGGGGATACCTTGTTTGTATCGCCACAAAATCTTGGGTTCTCCCTGGTCCATTTGCACGGCCAACATCTGCGAACGACCGAAACCAGTCGCCATATACAGCCGTCCATTGCCAACCACCGGCCGCGGAGTTAGTGAGAACCCAAGCTCACCATAGGGCATCTTCCAAAGTTCTTTGCCCGTTTCAGGCTCGTAGCCATACAGCCAATCGGAAGCAGGCGAGACGATCTGCGTCTGACCGGCGATGGTCATGACAATCGGCGTGCCATAACTCTTTCGCAATTGTGGGTTGGCATGCATTTCCCCTGAACGGTCCGTCCGCCAACGCAACTGGCCAGTGTACTTGTCCACAGCGGCGATGAACTGCTTATCGCTGCCATCCATGTGCATGATAACCAGGTCACCGATGACGATCGGCGAACCGCCAGGTCCATTCTCGTGCATGACTTCCAGTTCAGTATTGGTCCAGACAACTTTACCGTTGGCCGTATTGAGACATGCACTGCCATACGATCCAAAATGACAAAACAGCCGCTGGCCTTCCAAGACAGGCGAGGGCGAGGCATAGCTGTTGAGTTTGTGAACCCACTGCGGCGATTGTTTATCAATCAACAAAACGTTCTGGAGAATTCGACCACTCTCGCGGTCCACACACACCGCGCGCAATTCAACACGTTCCAGCAGCGTCAGCGGCTGGTCACCCGTGTTGGTCTTTAATCTTTTTTCAGCATCTTCGGGTTTGGCCACCGTCTCAATGGCCGTGGTCAGCCAAATCTGATTTCCACTGATCACAGGTGTCGACCAACCGCGCCCAGGTATCTCGGTCTTCCAAGCGACGTTGGAGGTCTCACTCCAGGTCACTGGCAAATTAGTAGCCTTAGAATGGCCTTGACCGTCCGTACCTCGCCATTGCAGGCTATCCTCCGCGCAGGCCAGGCTGAGTTGGAGAGCCAGAGTGATGCAGAGTAGGCCGGCACAGATCGTTTGTTGCAATGTGTTCATGTTTTTTGACCCAAGCGGCCAAGGCCACTTCGGCATGTTGGAAGTTTGGTATTTGAATGGTAAGTCAATGGACGGCGTTCTTTCGCGGCGTTCACCGCGTGGCTATTATACACATCCTCACCTGGCTCGCGCCATTGTCCCTGCCGAAAACAGCGCGAGCAAACCCTGCATGTAAACAGCGCGATCAAACAGCGCGATTAAAGTAATGCGAACCGACATCGGTTGTCATACCGCGATTGCCTCAAAACCACGTTTTATTCTGGCGAATTGCTTATGTTGTTAGGCTATGTTAGCGATGAACGTTATGTGGCGCTGGCCGATGTGTGCATCGAATTCATTGGTGCCTCTGGTCGATCGTACGAGACGCGTTCGCGGGCTAGCGGAGCGGTGCATTTGGAATTGCCGGCCGGACGCTATCGCGTCATCTTGCAAAAGCCAGGCTATGGAGCCAAGTTCTCGGATATTGAACTGCCGGTCACCCAGCCGCATCAGTTTCGACTGTTGAGCGATGGTCTGCTGGGCTACGCCTGGCCCAAGTGGGTACGGGCTAATGAAGAGTCCGAATTTCGCGTGCATTCAGTGGAGCAGTTTCATCTAGAGTTGTGGCGCTACGGATGGCAGCCTGAATTCGTGCGAAATTTGGGTTGGCACGACGAACATGGTCCGCGTGCCATGATGCAGATCACACCCGATGGCGACTACACTCAGATTGGTGTGCAGTGGAACAAGGTGGGTTACTCGAGCGATACTCATCGTCAGTATGTCCGCGCGCCAGAGAAAAGCGGTCTTTACTATTTTCGAGCCAACACCAACTCGGGAACGCGTTTTTCATTTCCCTGGATCGTAGCGCCAGCGCAACCCACGGCCAAACTGGCCGTACTGGCGTCAAACATTACTTGGAACGCTTACAACCCGTTCGGTGGACGCAGCAATTACATTCATGCGGACCAGTTGCCATCGACTCCAACGGTGAATTCACGCTACGAACTGCCGCGGTATCAAGATCCTGAACATGGTACGTGGGGCTATGGACATTACGCCCCTTTGTCGTTTGAACGACCCGAACTAAACAACCATATCGACTTTGACGAAGCCATCACCGATCCGATCGAAGGCCGACATGCTTGCCACCTAGCGCCGGCGGAATGGCGTCTGCTGGGTTGGCTGGAACGCGAGCATATTGAGTATGACTACTATGCTGAGACGCAATTTGATGATGGCACGCTGGATTTGAGCGCCTACAAGGTATTGGTTACGGCCGTCCATCCCGAGTATTGGACGCGCCGCATGTATGACGCTCTCAAACGCTGGGTGTTTGAACAAGGCGGTAAACTGCTTTACTTGGGGGGCAACGGCTTAAACTGCGAAGTCGAAATCGATACGCAAGCAGTGATGACTTGCCATAACGGTTCCATCGAAAGTTTATGGGCGAGCGGCATGGGCAATCGCGATAGTCGCTTTGCCATGCGGCATGAATCTGAAGCGAATTTGCTAGGCGTAGTCTTCACGCCCACCGGCGCGATGACCGGCGCTCCCTATCGAGTGGTCGACGGTCAGCACTGGGTGTTCGACGGCACTGGATTGGCCACGGGGGACATCTTTGGCGAGCACAGTTTGCACCGACGCTGTCCCGGCGGCGCCTCTGGCCATGAAACGGATAAGATCTCACCATCATCGCCCAAGAATGTCCACAGGTTGGCCAAGGGCATGAACATTGACGATGGTGGCGCTGATATGGTGATCTTCGATACGCCCAGTGGCGGCGGTGTATTTTCCGTTGGCTCCATCAACTATTGCGCCTCTCTGCCGATCGATCCTCACGTTTCGCAACTAACTAAAAATGTTCTCAACCGCTGGCTGGAGTAAGGCGTCGATCTTCATGTGGACCGAAAACCGTGGGCTAGCGCCCTGCGGCTAATCCGAAAACCGCGGCTAACGCCGTGCGGCTAACGCCGTGCGGCTAATTAGCCGCAAGCGCGCTAGCGTCCGGTTTAGCCCGACTAAAGACCGACGCCATCAGTAAGCAGTAAGCAGTAAGCAGAACAAAGAACAAAGAACAAAGAACTTTTAAAACATGAAAATAACTCGCGTTGAAACGATTCCTGTTTGCGTACCGCTAAAGAAGGGCATGACTGCCAAGACCGCGCATGGTGAGCACGTTACTTCGCCTTACGTAATCGTCCGCGTACATACCGATGAGGGGCTGGTTGGCTTGGGCGAAGCGACCATTTCGGGATTGTGGTCCGGTGAGACACAAGCCGGTTCGGTGGCAGCGATCAATCACTACATCGAGCCGGCGATCCTGGGTAAAGACCCGCGCGATATATCGGCCATTCGTCGCGCCATGGACTTTGTCATCAAACTCAATCCGTTTACCAAAGCGGCCGTTGAAATGGCGATGTGGGACATTGCGGGCAAGGCCGCGCAGGTGCCCGTCTATCAACTGCTCGGCGGCAAGGTTCGCGATGCGATCCGGATCAAGTTAGTCGTTTGGGCTCGCGACCTCGAAGGCTCGCGTTTGATGGCCCAACAACATTTGGCCTTGGGTGTGTCATGTATCAAGGTCAAGACCGGTTTAGACCCGCTGACCGACATCGCGCGCGTGCGGGCGGTGCGTGAGACGATTGGCCCCGATATGCCACTGACGATCGATTCCAATTGTGGCTGGACGATCCAACAAGCCAAGCATTGTTTGCGCGAATTGGCTGATTGCAACCTGCTGCTGGCTGAGCAACCGATTCCGGCTGGCGATCCTGCAGGGCTGGCCGAAGTTCGTCAGTCGACGACGATTCCGATCATGGCCGACGAAAGTGTGTTCACACTTCAGGATGCCTGGCATCTGACCACTCATCGCGCAGCGGACATACTGAGTATCTATCCAGGCAAACATGGTGGCCTGGCAGGTACAGCGGAGATTGTGGCGGTAGCCAAAGCCGCTGGCTTGCGTTGCACGATTGGCAGTAACCTGGAACTGGGGATCGGGACTGCGGCCATGTTGCACGTGGCGGCCGCTTTTCCTGAAATCGATACCGATAGTTTCCCGGCTGATACCATTGGTCCGTTCTATCACGACCACGATCTAATCACTCAATCGCTCGACCTGGGGCCACCCTATGCGCAGGTGCCCACCGGCATTGGTCTGGGTGTCCAGTTAGACGAAGAGCAGTTGAAGCAATTTCGAGTTGGGTAATCACGGAGAAGGTCAGACCCCATTTCGGGGTCTATCGAAAATCTTATACGTCAACAAGAAGCTTAGCCCATGCAGACCACCTCTACCCCGGCACCTACGCGGTCTCGTTTTGTGGTTGCATTTTGGCTGTGTTCAATGGCGGCGATCTTGTATCTGGATCGAGTCTGCTGGGCTAAGGCTGCGCCGCTGATCCAGAAAGACTTCCAGCTCTCTAACACGCACATGTCGCTCTTGGCCATGGCGTTTCAGTTAGCCTATGGGCTCTTTGAGATTCCGACTGGTCGATGGGGCGAAGTCATCGGCGCGCGGCGTGTCCTGACCAGGATCACCTTATGGTGGTCAGCCTTCACCGCGCTGAGCGGAGCCGCCACAGGCTTTACTTCGCTGCTGATCATTCGCTTTCTATTCGGAGTAGGCGAAGCTGGGGCCTATCCAAACGCTGCCCGTGTGCTGACTCGCTGGTTCCCGACGAGCGAACGCGGGCGCGTTCAGGGCATCATGCTGTCGGTCTCGTTGTTTGGCGGAGCGATTGCGCCGACGCTGGCTGCCTACTTGATTGAAGCCGTGGGCTGGAAGTGGAACTTCTTTATCTTCGGCTCGTTTGGTGTCATTTGGGCTAGCGGTTTTTGGTTCTGGTTTCGAGATACACCAGATCAGCACCCAAGCGTTAACGCCAGTGAAGTGGAGTTGATTCGCGCCGGAGGTGGTACGGCTCCACCGAAGGAACATGCTGCCATCCCATGGCGCAGCGTATTGACCGACCGAGGCATTATCATTTTATGCCTGATCATTATGTGCAGTTCCTTCAACTCGTACTTCTACTTTACGTGGTTTCCTTCCTACCTGGAGGATGCGCACGGGGTCAGCAATACTGTCTCCGGCAAGTTGACTTCCATGGCCTTGGTAGGAGCCGCGCTGGGCGTGTTGTTAGGTGGCGTGGTGGCTGATCGTATCATTAAAGGTTCCGAATCGCCGGTGAATCGACGGCGGCTGTTTTGTGCCACAGCTTGTTTTTTGGCAGCTTTCACTTTGTGGATGGCCATACGTTCGCCGTCGGTGACCACGCTGGCCGCTTTGGCCGGATTGTCCTGCTTTTTTGTGCAGCTTACATTACCCTCATGGTGGTCAGCGGCCATCGAGCAGAGCGGTCAACATGTCGGTCCCTTGTTTGGCATGATGAACATGATGGGTACGATCGGAGCGCTGAGTTCGCAAGGTTTCGTAGGAGTGTTCGCTGACTACCAAGCCAGTCGCGGTCTGAGCGGTCGCCCACAATGGGATCCCATGTTCAATGTTTATGTGGGCGTGCTATTGCTGGGATGTTTATGTTGGAGTCGCTATCGCAAGTAAACTCCGACTGCTAACTGCCCATTTGTTCCTACCTTCCTCAATCTTCAGGAGACCGACCCATGTTGCTCCGAGTCATCGCTCTGGTAATGCTGGCCAGTTGCGTCAGTCTGACCCCTGCTCGAGCTCAGACGTCTAATTACGTGCTCAAGTCAAACATTCCCTATGTGGATCAACCGCACGAGCGTCAAGTATTGGATATCTACGCACCGCCAGGCGCCAAGGATCTACCTGTGGTGTTTTGGATTCATGGTGGCGGGTGGCAGGTCGGTGATAAGTCGGATGTGAAGCTCAAGCCGCAGATGTTCGTGGACAAGAAGATGATCTTCGTGTCGACCAACTATCGACTGTTGCCCAGCGTTGAAATGGAAGTGCTTGTGCGCGATGTGGCTACGTCGCTGGCTTGGGTGCACAAGCATATCGCGGAATATGGTGGCGACCCCAAGCGAATCCTGGTCGGTGGTCATTCCGCCGGAGCCCAGTTAGCCGCTTTGGTCTGTATCGATGATCGCTATCTGAAAGCAGCCGGCATGGACTTCAGTAGTTTGAAGGGCTGTGTCCCGGTTGATGGCGATACCTACGACGTTCCGGCCATCATTGAAACGGCTGAAACGCGCCGCCGCGCGCACGGTGAACCACAAGCCAAGGTGGGGCATCGCGAAAAATTTGGCCATACTGCTGAAAAGCATAAAGACTTGTCGGCCGTTACACACGTGGCCAAAGGCAAAGGGATCCCTCCCTTTTTGATCCTGTACGTAGCCGAGCATCCCGACACAACGGCTCAGGCCAGACGATTGGCGTCCGTGCTCAAGTCGGCTGAGGTCAATGCCAAGTTAGTGGGCGGTACCGAGACCAATCACTCGAAACTCAATGACAATCTCGGCAAGACGGATGATCCCAACACTAAAGCGCTTGATCAGTTCGTAAACGAAGTGTTAGGGCGTTGAGGGAGTTCGTAGCCCCGTCACTCCGTGCCGGGGTTTGGGCTGGATAGTTGAAGAGAATGACGAGTCGCGGAGCGATTCGTCTACGTGAAGAGAGTGACGAGTCGCGGAGCGATTCGTCTACGGGGATTTCGCTCGTTCTTAGAGGTATATCATGAACTCATGTGCCCGGTCAGTACTTTTGATCTTGATGACGTTGGGTCTGCCATGGACGGGCCAGTGCCAAGCCACAGAACTCAAGGTGGCCATGTTTGATGTCGATGCGACGCCGTCGCTTGGTATGCCGATGGCCTACGATCCAGTCAAACGCGTGGATGAGCTCACGTTGCGTTGTCGCGGCATCGTGCTACTTGGGGCGGGGCAACCCATCGTATTGTGTGCCGTCGATTGGATTGGTATTGCCAACGAAGGAAACGATCGCTTTCGTCAGGCGCTGGCCGACGCGCTGGGGACGACTCGCCAACGAGTGGCCGTGCATACGTTGCATCAACACGATGCGCCGGGCTGCGATTTTACGGCGGAGCGAATCATTCGCGAGTTGGGACTCACCGAGTATGGTCGGTTTCAAGGCGATTTTCATCGCGAGGTTATCCAACGGGCTGCGGCTGCGGCCAAGCTGGCTATCGCCGCTCCGCAAACGGTTACCCACTACGGCTACGGGATAGCCCAAGTTCAACAAGTTGCCTCCAACCGCCGCATCTTAGGTCCCGATGGCAAAGTGCGGGCTGTCCGTTATACGGCGACGCGCGACCCAAAAATGCGCGCCGAGCCCGAGGGCGTCATCGATCCTGAACTCTCAGAGTTGTCCTTCTGGAACGGAGACAAACCGCTCGCGGTGCTCAGCTTCTATGCGTGTCATCCACAGAGCTACTATCGAACGGGTGTTCCCAGTCCTGATGTGCCAGGCATTGCACGCTTTATTCGCGGACAAGCCATGCCTCAGACGCTGCACGTACACTTCAACGGTGCTGGCGGGAACATCGGAGCAGGCAAATACAACGATGGCTCGCCAGAAAATCGCATGGCCCTGGCGCAGCGCATGGCCGATGGCATGCAAGCCGCGATGGCGGCAACACAACGTTACCCTGTGACGGCTGAGATGGTGAAATGGCAAGTTGAACCCACCAGCTTGCCTTTGTCTCCACACTTGACGCAACAACCACTACTCGACCAACTGAAAGCAAACCCTGGACAAAAACTAGTCTCCCTGGCGGCTCAACTAGCCTGGACCCAACGCTGTGAGGCTGGACACAAGATCGATATCGCTTGTTTATCCGTGGGCGATGCCCGCGTGTTATGGATGCCTGGGGAATTGTTTGTCGAGTATCAATTGGGTGCCAAGAAGCTCAGACCCGATTTAAAAGTAGCCATGGCTGCCTACGGCGACTACGGACCGGGCTACATCGGTACGGAAGCCGCGTATGCTCAAGGTGGCTATGAAACTGGACCCACGGCCAGCAACGTGGCTCCAAACGTCGAAGGCCCGTTGATGACCGCCATTTCGCGATTGCTTGAAAAGTAGCCACCGCTGCCAAGCGGTGGATTTCGCTTGCGGACTAGTCCACCGTCTGGCGACGGGTGGCTACAATCCACCGTCTGGCGACGGTGGCTACAAGTCCACCGTCGGGTGACGGTGGCTACACCCTTAAACCCTTTCGAGTTGACTTCATCATGTACTTACCGTTGCACACGTATCGTCTGACGTTGGTTCTAAGTTTATCCTTGATTACCGGTTGGTCTATGAACGCCGGTGAACTGCTGGCTCAGAAGGCACCGGATGTCACCAAGCTTGATCCTGCCTTGGCAGTCAATAAGCAGGCGGCAGATAACCTGCAATGGCATGGTGTCACTAGTTGGGGTTTGGAAGGTCGCATATTGCCCGACCAAAAACGCGAGAAGTGGTTCGATCGCTTGCCGGCCTCAGCCAAAGGTAAAGTGACTGATGCCGTTTGGAATTTGAGCCGCGATAGCGCGGGCATGATGGTCCGCTTCAAATCCGACTCGCCCTCACTGCATGTGCACTACAAGCTCCGCAAGAGTACTTTGGGGCTGCCGCATATGCCTGCCACCGGTGTCAGCGGCGTGGATCTTTATGCGCGCGATGAGGCTGGTAAGTGGAAGTGGGTGCAAGTGACTCGGCCAGCAGTTCAAGAGGTCAAGGCCGAGATTATAAAAGGCTTGGCTCCAGGCTTTCGCGAATATGCCGCTTACCTGCCGCTGTACAATGGTGTCGAATTTATGAGTATTGGCGTGGAACCTGGCAGTCGCTTCGAGCCGATGACGCCGCGCGATCGTCCGATCGTGTTTTATGGCACTAGCATTACACACGGTGCTTGCGCCAGTCGGCCAGGCATGTTGCATACGGCCATCTTAGGTCGCTGGCTAGATATGCCCGTGGTCAATTTGGGCTTTTCTGGTAACGGTCGCATGGACCAGGCCGTGGGTGCGTACTTAACCCAGATCGA
Organism: Pirellulaceae bacterium; assembly: GCA_020846515.1. Taxonomy (GTDB): domain Bacteria; phylum Planctomycetota; class Planctomycetia; order Pirellulales; family Pirellulaceae; genus Aureliella. Next base: position 1,919 of record JADLDX010000843.1, on the reverse strand, counting down.
CGCGGCCGCTTATGTCATCGACTGTTTACCGAACATGCAACCGGCGGATGTGAGAGCCAAGTGTGTTCCACTGGTCAATCTATTGCGAAGCGCTAAACCGGAAACGCCCATTATTCTGGTTGAAGATCGACGCTTTACCAATGATTGGATCACTCCGGCCAAGCAAGCGTTTCATACCGAAAATCATGCTGCCCTGCGCGCCGCTTATGACGCCTTGACGAAGGCTGGCGTTAAAAAATTGTATTACATCGAAGGCGACAAACTGTACGGAGAAGACACCGAAGGTGCGACCGATGCATCGCATGCCAACGATCTGGGCTTTATGCGCCAAGCTACAATCTTTGAACCAGTGCTTCGCCAAGCTCTGAGCAAATAAGATTGCTCAAGGCTTTCGGGTTTCCGCTGGTCACCTCTGCGTATCCTCGGGTCAATTGAATAAGGGTTGACCACCAACGATAGGTAATTCAAGCGCCGTGGCACCGAGATCGATGGTCAGTTCGGTGCCCGGTGGGGGCTGCAAGGTGAACTCTGGGTCGCTGGACATGATGATCAGTCCCAGTTTCTTGCCCGCAGGAATGATCTGGTCGTCTGGTTGCAACGCGAACTTGACGTCGTAGAAGCGGCCGGGCACTAACGACTCGCTCTTGGTCAGTGATTGATGATTCTGTGGATCGGCCCAGCCACGCGTAACGATGTTGTCCGTTATCTTGGCTTTCGGGTCGGGATTCCACGGCAGTGAGACTAACCAGACGGACAAGTTGGCCGCTGGTTTGCTCGAGGCCAGACGCACGTTGATCTGAGGATAGCCTGAAATATGCAATGGCTCCTTTAGCTCAGGTGTGACATACAGTAAGCGGTGCTCAGACTCGGCTAGCTGGACTAACTGCGCACCGGTGAACGAGGCATCATCAATCAGCGACTCTTTCTGGGATGCATCTTTCTGAGAAGTTTCTTTCTGGGAAGCATCGTGCTTTAAAGTTTGAGAGATGCGAATGGATAAGGCACCTTGCTTTCTGCCGCCGCTTCCCAGATGGAAAGTGATGGGCCGTGCGTCAGGATGTGGATAGTCAGCGTAGGCGGTTGGCTGGTCGCGTTTATCCCCTTCGCGGACTATGTGGGACTTGGGCTCCTTTTCGACTCCGTTGTCAATGCCGTACAGGTACTTGGTGAACCAGCGATTCATCATTTCAAAGGGTGGTTCACCGCCATGGCCACCTTGATGGCAATAGAACTGGACTGGTAAACCTTTGGCTTTGGCGGCTAGATAGATGCGTACGCTGTGCTCCGGCACTACGTTCCAATCGTTAAAGCCATGGGCCATCAACAGAGCAGCTTTCATGGGCCCCATGTCGTTCAGATAATCGCGGCTGGCCCAGAAATCGTTGTAGTCGCCCGTGACTCGATCATGTTGGCTGAGCATCAGTTTGTCGCGAACTTCACAATCGCAGTGCTGGCGATAGTCTGGGTTACCGCTATGAATAAAATCATACAGCACATCGATATCCTCACCCATGTAGCCGCCGGGATGACGGACAAGTCCGTTGGATCGATAGTAATGGTAGTAAGAAGTGTTGGGCGCGATCGGGATGATCGCTTCCAGCCCCGCCACACCGGTGGTCGCCGCCGCCAATGGCAATGTGCCGTTGTAAGAAGTGCCGGTCATGCCGACTTTCCCCGAACACCAGGCGGCAGTGACCCTCTCTTCGCCATCGATAGTGGTGTATCCATTGGCGCGACCGCACAACCAATCGATCACAGCTTTGGGGGCCAACGATTCGTTATCACCGCCCACAGTGGGACAGCCTTGTGAGAGGCCAGTGCCCGGGGATGAAGAATGCACGACCGCAAACCCCAAAGGCACCCAGCGTTTGGTGTGCGACGGCGAGATGACGGGGCGTTGAATTTCTTTTAGTTCGGTC
>JADLDX010000842.1 GCA_020846515.1 Pirellulaceae bacterium | reverse complement strand
GCTCGCAGAGTAATCACGCCGTCGATACTGGTCACAATGGACAGATCGTCGTCCGTCGTCGGCTCGTTACCAGTTGGGGTTGTACCAAAGCGAATATCATTGTCCGCCAGCAAATCGATATTGCCGCCGTCGGTCAAGATCACATCATTGACGAAGATATCACTGCTCGCATTTATGGCTCGCAGACGCACTGTGCCCGTGCTGGTGGCCAGATTGTCATTGCCAGCGATAATGTCATCGGAAACGATGATCGTCGAATTGGCTCGCAGGTCTATGGAACCGGTTCCCGAAAGGGTCCGCAATGCCATGTTGTCCCGGTTCAAGTCGATCAACTCCAGCGTCTGAGGCGCAGGTAGTATGGATTCGACAGTCAGATTACCGCTGGTCGTACCATCAAATTGACGCGCGCGGATGATGATGCTTTCGTTCTGCAGCGGTAGAACTCCCGTGCGACCGGAAACAAACATGAGCCGATTGGCCGACAGGTCGATGGGACCGGCGGCTTCGACATTGGCCCCTTCAACTCTCAGGTCTCCAACTAGATTTAAGACTGGGGCAATCGTCAGCGTACCAGTACCGTTGAGATCAGCATCTGCGACCAACGCCAAATTCTGAACGGTAAAGACTTGGGCAGAGACATTCAAGTCGCCGTTGGACTGCAACCAGGCCGTAGGCGAGTTGAGAGTTATCATGCCCGTTACCGTGGGATCCAGGGCAATCAAACCAGCCAACGCAGTTGCGGTGAGGTTGCCTGTGGCAGTGACTTCCAGGGGCGCTACGCTGCCAGTAAAAATATCAGAGGACGTGCTGCCGATACTGCCTGTCGTTGCCGTCAGTATGACCGTGTTACCACTGACGTCCACGTCATCCGGTAGCGAGTCATCATCCAAGATACTGTTAGCGGCGATGACCGTAACATCGCCTGCGGTTGGGCCAGCCAGTACGCTGCGCAGAGCCACGCTATTGGTGGTGCTTTCCAGCGTAATATCGTTGGCGTCATTGTCGGTGTTGGTGGTGTTGACCGAGATGGCTGTTAGCAAGCCGACCGCGCGTACATTGATCGAACCATTACCCGTGCTGACGTTGGTTAGTGTTAAAGCGTCTAGGCCATCCAAGGCAATGTTACCGGTGGTGGTAGAAGCGCTGACCAGACTGCCACCAAACAGATCGAGTCGACCGACGCCGCCTGGTCCACTAATGCCAGTACCAGCGTTAAGTTGAATGGTCGTACCGGCTCGCAGGTCTGCAACGGCATCATCACTTGTACCACGTATGGTGCCAGCTGCCGTCAAGGTGGCGCTGCTGCCTGCGACCATCGAGCCGACCGTCACGCTGCCGGCAGTAGCTGAAACGCCCAGCGTACCGGCGGTGGCTGTGACACTGCCGCTGGTGATGTCACCGGCGGTGGATGTCAACGATACATTTCGCGCACCTGTGACATTGGTGGCGATGATGCCTGTTACGCCGCTTAGGTTCACATCACTCGTGGCACCCACAGCATTGACGAGCGTACCAGTCAACGTGCCGGTACTGGTTATCGCTACGGAACCGTTGGTGGTCGTGACGTTTTCGAGCAAGAGATTGCCTTGATCGTCCACGGTAATGTTGCCAATATCGGTTGTATTGGCGACGAGCGTATCAATATTCGTATCCAGATCGATGCCTGCGGCCGCGGTAGCCGTCAGTCGACCGGTGGTGACTTCGGTAACAACCCCACCACCTTGAGAGATCGAGCCGCGATCGCCGTCGGCTGCCCCAACGCCTGCATGGTCCAGGTCGGCGGCCAAGATAACCTGGTGTAAAACATTCCCAGTCGTTTCAATGCGACCGGTGTTGAAGACGATATCGTCGCCCGCGTTGAACGTCAGCGTTGCTGCGGCGACCGAGTTTAGTGTGACCACGGCACCAGAGTCGATGGTCAAGTGATCGCCCGCTAGATTGCTATCTCCAGCGGTGAAGGACGTCGAGGCGCCCACCGTTACATTGGCACTGATCGTCAAGGGACTGTTCGCGCTGATGCTGCCTCCACCGGTCGCCGTAGACGCAGCGGAGATCGTCAACCCGCCGCGAGTATCCGTCAGCGCGATCGATGCGCCACTATTAAAAACGACATTGGCTACGTCGATATCAATATCATTGCCCGCACCGATACCCTGCAGTGCGCGGAGCACGGCCGTGCCATTGACCGCGGTAATATTCAGGTCGGGGTCATTGGCCGCATTGGTTGGATCGTCGGTGGTATTGTCGAGAATGCTTTGTTGAGAATCGACTTCGATTGCATCCGCCAGATTGCTGGTACTGACCAGGCGTCCCAGGGCGATAGACCCACCAGAGGCGCCAGTTGTATTCAGGTCAATTCGCGCATTGCCGACGACGATCGACGAACCATCATTCATGGTGATGCCATCGTTATCATTGCCGTCGAGCGCATCGGCGTTGGCTCTGAGCAGTACATCGCCGGTCGTCGTGCTAATCTGCGCGTCAGTGCCCATGACGATGCGATCGTCAGCCGTGACGGTCACTTGCCCGGCTCCACTGCTCATGGAACCATTCAGTTGCACATCGGCATCCACACCGTTGGCATCCAAGGAGATATTGCCGGGGGAGGTTAAACTGGCCGCAGCGGCCAATTCAATGGGGCCATCCGACCTGAGCGTCAAGCTGGTCAGATTATTGACGCCTGTCAGCGAAGTGCCGGCGGTGCCAAGGCTGGATTCATCCAGCGTGACGTTGGCATTGGGATTATTAAAGGAGACTGAACCGAACGAAATAGAGTCGGCATTGCGTTGCCCCAAGTCGATCGACAGGGCATTCAGTTGAGCATGGCCGGTTACGTTGAGCGAAGCGCCATCGGTGTTGGACAGTTGCTGGGTGTTCGCGCCCACGGTCAAATCGCCGGACACGCTCATCGCGCCGGTGAATTGCACATTTCCCTGAACATTCAAAGTTAGATTGTTGGCGACGTTAATTGTGCCGCCAAAGGTAGCGTTGCCAACCTGAACATTAGCCGACAGAACGTTAAACGTGTTTCCCCAGAAGAAGCTGCCCGCACCATTATCCGTGACCTGCAGCGAGCTGAACGTATTCAGGGGACGCGTAAACTCTCCGGGGTCGCGGATAGCATCAGCGTTTTCATCGACGAACAGGTCTGCTCCTGAAACCAGTAGTCCAGCGGTTGAGTTGTCGGTGATGGCAATCGTCAGCAGCCCCGCGTTCAGTCCGCTGGTAACCGATAGGACGCGTCTGTTTTCTAATTGCCGAAAAGTTAATGGCGACAAGTCCGCCGCAAAACGACGTCGGTTGCGAGCTTTCAAGCGAAGGCGAAGGCTCTTTAGAAAACGACCAAGAGTGGCGAATTGCAATGGCAATCGTCTCATAGAAATAATCGCTGTAGGTTGTCGGATGACATTCGGATGACCCACCGAGGGGCTTGAGTTGCCTGGTGGGGGGTGAGATGTCGCGAAGCCTGAAGTTTAATCACCGCAAGTAACAAAAGAAAGGATTTTGGAGTCCTTATAGTCACCGGGCGGGGTAGGCAATTCCGACTTTCCGACTAATTTCACAAATGCGGGAAACTTTGCCCCGTCTACGTCGATAATAAAGTGTCTGTACACCTGTGCACTTTGCGATTCTAAGTGGCTAACTGCAGAGATGATTTGTGTTTTTGATGTCATAGAGGGGCCCGCGCGAGGGAAACGGTTTTGGCTGCGTGCGAATCAGCGCATCGCGGTCGGGCGGATATCGACTGCCGATTTTTCCGTGCCTGCCGATTCTCACATGTCCCGACATCATCTGATTTTCGAAGCCAATTGCGAAGTTATTCGCGTCCGCGACGCAGGCAGCGCCAACGGCACTTTTGTGAACGACGCCCGCATCAATTCGTTAGAGTTGTGCGCGGGCGATAAGATTCGGGCCGGGGCCACAATCATAGAGATATCGGTCCTGGCAGATCACGAAGATCCCCATGCTAAAGATGGCGTTTCTATAATTACCTTCAGTGGCCGGATGACACGTTCTGGAATATCCGGTGCGCCGGCCGCCGGAGATGCGACACTTGCAAAAGTCACGCTGGAAGCGTTCGATCAAGCCGATGTGGCATCTAGCCCACTGATATCGAATCCGGCTACATCGGATCAAGCCCTTGCCGGCTCAGCCACATCCAACCCTTCTGGCGTAGAAAACCGTTTCGTTCGCCCACCAGATGAAGCTCCACAAGCAGCAGCACCAGCGGATAAACCGCGTGCGCTACCGGTCGGGACGCGCGTGCTGCGCTACGAAGATCCAGCGTTGGGCGCTCCGCCCAGCCCAGATAGTTTGAACATACAAAACGCTGGGTTACAAAACGCTGGGTTACAGAACGCTGGTTTACAGAACCCTGGAATTCTGCGCGACGATGACACCACCATGCGTTTGGACGTGCAGTGGTGGACGCCTTACTTTCAGCCCTCGGCGGTGCCCAGTCTATTTGAGCAGCGGGCTGGTATTGAATCCCTCAACTATTTGGCTCTTATCCAGCGAGCCGCCGCGGTCCATCCGTTGGGGTTGGTGGTTAATCAATCACAACTTGGTCGCGCCGCGACAGCCACCTTACACACCGCGGTCAATGTGCGGTTGATCACTCAATTGTCCAATACACTCTTGTTGGTCAAGTGCGATGGCAGCGATGGCGTTTGGCAACTGGTCAGCCAGTCGTTGCGTCAGGACGCGCTGATTTGTTTGGCGGCCAATCGTACGTTTGACTCGGCCTGGCTGCATGAGATGCTGGATCAGTTCAGTTATCCGTCGATGCTGGGTAGCCTGCTTCAGACAGGTAACCAGTCACTGCAAAAGCGGTTCAACAAGCATCTACGGTTTGCGCTCTTTGAAAAGAACCGCACGGGTGAACTGAGCCTGTACTTGAATGCTGATCGCTTTCTAAGCTCGACTTAACAGCCACCACGCATCGCACATTGCCCGATGTCCAACCGTCCGGGAGGTCGACGCAGTAGGACGGGTCTCCAGGCCCGTCCGGCGGCATGAAATCGTTCCGTGTCCGCAATGGCTGTATCGCCGTAATAACGTTTACCGAAGTAGCAGAGGCCGGCTGCATATCTGTACAGCCATAAGCGGATTCAATCAAAACATCGGGCGCCTACGATTGGGTGCCGCCGGACGGGCCTGGAGACCCGTCCCTCGAGCTTGAGGAAATAATGGGGTCAGGTCTCATTTACCAGCCGTGAAGGAGAAGGTAGGTACAGGTCCAGATTAGCCCAAGTTGATCTGCGATGCACTTGATCTTTACCAGCCAGGTGTTGACCTCGCGAGACCTCGCGTTGTCGCTCACTGAGTCACGAAAATGAGACCTGACCCCGTTTATCTATTCAAACTACAAGAAGAAGCTGCGGGCCGGTTAAGCCGCGTTTGAATAGCGGCCATTCCTCCGTTGCACAACTTCACGGAGTCGAGGCGCCATTTTGTTTGCGACGTCGCAACTCACTGGTAAGGCTCCAATCTTCGTAGGCAAAAAACGGTCCTAATAGCTCGCAAGCATTTTTTTGTTGAGCAGTCGATAATTCCTGTATGACTTGCTCTTGCAACGCACTCATCGTCCGCTTCGATTCCAAATCCAATAATCCTCTCTCCTTTTCAGCGCGATCTTGCACTCGGCGCTTCTCGACATCAGTAACCCCCACTTCCTTTCCCAACCTTCCAGCGACCAACGCGCCAGCAATTCCAACATACTCGATCTCAACCCACCGGCCCATTTGTTCTAATCGACTCGTTTGAGCTGGTAATAATATTTCTTCCAATATCGGAGTTAATGTGATTTGCTGTTTCGCAACCATAGTCTTGGCTCTTTTGTTTACATCTTCCTTCACACTTGGGTCGGCGAGATTCCGGCCATTTATTATTTCTGCCGTCTCTTTACTAATCGTTTTGCCAAACTTACTAACAGTCTCTTCAATCGCTTGTCTCTGGTCTATTGAAAGGCCGAGCTCGGATTGAACGGCAGGCAAGCCTAAAAGGCCAAACAATTCAGCTCGATTGGCAAAATCCGGGATGGCTTTGAGTGGCTTTGGTTTTCCCGCGTCTGATGATTCCTCAACGCTGTCATCGTAATGCGAATTCGCCAGCACGACTGTCGGGCTATCACTTCGAAAATATGGCCCGAGCAATTCGTTTGCGATTGCGATGTGCGGTTCGCTTAAGGCGTCCACGATTTTTTTCGGGTAATGCGACGTCAAATCTGCAACATGAGTTGATGCGGAACTGTGATATTTATTAGCTTTTTCACGAAGTCTGGTTCGCTGGTTTTCCGTAATCCCTATAAGTCGACTCAGCTTGCCATCCGCAAACGCATAAGCGATCCCATTCGCCGCTATTTCGACGTGATGTGTGATCTGATCAAGGCGACGGATTTGGTCCGGCGTCAACAACTCCCGCATCGCTGTATTCGTTCTGCCATCAACTTCACTGTACAAAGCGATCTCTAGTCGCAAGTTTTTTGTTCCGAACGACTTGAGGATTTCATTCTTTTCATTCATCGCCTCAGCCTGCAACTTCTGTATTTCTCGGTATCGGGCAATCGGTATCCCCACTTCGACCCGAACGCCTCTGTTGTCGAGCAACTTCCATAGCCGTGCTCCATCAAAGTTAGGAACAATGGGCTCATTGCTCTCACCAGGAATCTGCAGAAAAAGAAACAAAACAATTGCTTCGAGGAGGTTGCGCATACGCATAGCAAAACCCAGCCAATCTTTTCGATTACATAGGATGATCGAAACAATCAACTCACGACGCAGTCGCCATTTGCTCACCCGGACTGCGCGATGCAAACGGATCGTGCGTACCCCAACTTAACCCTTGTGCGTGGGATTGTGCAATCGGCGATACATCGATCGGAAGGAACAAACAAGACAAAAAACAAAAACTTGCAATTTGGCGCATCACCATTACGATCAACGACCTCCAAAGGCTGTTAGGAAATTGCAAACAGTAGGACGGGTCTCCAGGCCCGTCCGGCGGCATGAAATCGTTCTGCGTCCGTAATGGCTGTATCGCCGTACTAACGTTTACCGAAGTAGCAGAGGCCGGCTGCATAGCGGTGCAGCCCTACGCGGATTCAATCAAAACATCGAGCGCCGACGATTGGGTACCATCGGACGGGCCTGGAGACCCGTCCTACGAGCTTGAGGCTAGTCAGCAAATAACAATGCCAATACATTGGGCACAACAAGGAGCGCCGCTAACGTAAGCCAAATGATCTTTGATCTGCGCGAGTCGGAATCCCAATTGCAAATTGCAGCATAGACTGAGGGAGCAAAAAGACATAGGTATACTAGTCTAAACGCAAGCTTGACAGATGGAGTTGGATTCGGGTGATTCCGGTGAGCCACTACACTCCATTCTATAAAAATTGGAACCGAAATTACCGAAGCGGCGAAAAGTAGAATTCTAATCGCAAGTGACACTCGTTTCTTGTTTAGATTATTCTCATCCATAACCTGACCAAAAGAAAGTGTTGCAAAACCCCCAGTTGCCTGTAAGGTGCATTTTGGACCTGGAAAACCCGCAATTTGCAACTCGAATATAGTAACCATCCGAGCCGCCTCCACCGTGATGTATCAACTCAGCATCGATAGATTCCAGACCTGAGTCAACCCAGCGGTTCGCGAGTAGCTAACCAGCCGATCCTCGGCATCGTAGCCAGCATCGTAGCCACCGCTAACGAGTAGCACCAAATTGTCCATGCTGAACTCCGATGGAATCCTGCCGCGCAGCCCCGTTGCCAGGATTTCGCCTCCAGCCCGGTCCACCGTCTGGCGACGGATGGCTACGACTGCTTGGCCCACCACCGTCTGGCGAGGGTGGCTACGCAGTTTAAACCCTGCTGCCTTAACTGAAGTACAGCAATAGCATAATGAAGATGGCCAGCAGGGCAGCGGTGCCAATGAGTGCCACCACATTGGCAGCCAGTTGGAATTGACTATCAATCTTCCGCGCCGCAGGTGACCATTCCAGCTGCCCATCTTGCTCGATCAACTTGGTCAAGACGCTCCGCACAAACGCCTGACGGCCTGGTTCATTTCCAGTAGCCGCAAAGTAGCAACCGCCGAAAAGAAACTGTTCGTTGGCCAAATAGCGTTCGGTTTCAGGATTAAATCCGAAACCATGTGCCAGGAAGTCGGCCAGGGAACGCGAGAACGGTCCGCGCATTTTGCAGAGCAATTTATATAGTCTGGAATTATTGCGACGAGCCAAACACTTCTCGTCTTGAAAAAGCATATAAATCCAATCTTCGAATGCACCGGTAGCATGGGCACCAATGGCAGCCAATCTGTCTGACTCGGCTGGACTCCACAGTTCGCACCCTTTACCGAACCGATAATCGCGACTGCGCTGCGCACCAAAGCGATTGATCAGCTCTTGAAAGCCTTCTTCCGATTCCATGTCGGTGACTAGCAGGGTATTTCCGCAGCGGACCATGAGTTGTTCGCGGAGGACATAAAAGTCTTTTTGAGCCGCCAGTTGCAGCTGAGTCGATGATGTGTCGATGGTTTCGAAAGGCACGCTGGTCAGGATACCGTTGATCGGACAGAGATTACCCCGCGCCTCTTTAATCAGCTTGCAGACGTGACGCAGTCGGTCTTCGCAATCGGCGATCACTGAACCGGACAATTGCTTGGACTTAACAATCATCGCGTTTTCGTCGCCGCGCAGCAGTTCACTAAAATCCTGATCATCGGGCAGCAGCAAGGTGGCCCCTGGCGGAAGATCGCCCTGACTGAGTTGAGGTGTGTGGATTTGCAAAGCAGGGGCTTCGTGTTTCAATTGATTGGCAAAGAAGGCCGCATCGATCGTGTTGCCAGAGTCCCCCATGCTTTGAATAGGCATGGGCG
>JADLDX010000841.1 GCA_020846515.1 Pirellulaceae bacterium | reverse complement strand
TAGCCCAGGGTTCGCGGCGTAGCCGCGTACCCTGGGTACCGGCGGCCCGCCCCACCGTTTCGTCCCCGATACGTCGCGGCCCACACCAAACGTGAATACCCCAACGGGGTTGGACCATCGGTTGGTGGGCATAATCGATTGCGTATGACGCATGGTTGGTACGCGGACAGCGCGAGATTGTAAAACCCCGTTGGGGTAGTCAACGCCGTTGGCGTAAAAGCCATTCGAGGCGAGCGCACCCGGTTAGATGGATGCCCGGCGTTTATTCGATTGATCGATGCGCGCTCGCATGGTCACGGTACAATCCCGGCCACTCCGTCGCGTATGATGACTAGGCCCATAAGTCATGATACGCAGTTATGAAATGACAGCTTTACAGGATTCGTTGCGTCAAAATAAAATTCAAACCCCTAGGGAGGAACCCAAACATGCCAAGAGTCCTTTTGATTTTTCTGCCTTGGTTACTAGCCGGCCAATTGTGGGCCCAGAGCCAGCCACCCAATATCTTGCTGTTGCTGAGCGACGATCATAGTTATCCGTTCGTCAGTAGTTATGGAGATCCAAACGTGCGGACGCCGACGTTGGATCGCTTGGCCGCTGAGGGAATGCGGATGCAGCGTTACTTTACGGCCGCGCCGCAGTGCGTGCCGTCGCGAGCCGCGCTCATGACCGGCCGAAGTCCAGTGGCGGCGCGCATGACGCGTTTCTCCTCGCCTTTGCCACCGGATGAAGTGACCTTTCCCGAACTGCTACGATCAGAAGCCGGTTACTACACAGGTGTCTGCGGTCGCAGCTACCACCTTGATGGCTCTGGCAATCGCGCCGGACCTGGCATCGGCGGCTTGCTGGAAAAGCACAACCTGCGGACCTTCGATCGACGCGTCGATTTCTTGAATACGTGTCCCGATGCCGAAGTACCCGGGCAAGTTGCTAAGTTTCTGGATCAAAGACCGGCAGGTAAGCCATTTTTCTTGTGGGCCAATTTCAGTGATCCACACCATGTCTGGAACGCGCCGGCTGAGTACCGTCCTGATCCAGCCAGCTTGAAACTACCGCCTCATTGGCCGGATGTGCCAGGCATGCGGGAGCAGTTGGCAGACTACTGCGCGGAAGTAAATCGCGTCGATGCCACCATTGCGAAAGTACTGGTGGTACTGACCGAACGCAACCTGCTGGACGATACCTTGATCGTCTTTACGGGCGACAATGGAGCCGCGCTTCCGCATGGGAAAGGATCACTCTATGATCCTGGTTCAAACGTACCAATGATTGTGCGCTGGCCCACACGCGTGAAGGCAAATACTCAATCCAATCATTTGCTCAGCGGTGAAGATCTAGCACAAACTCTTTTGGCCGCTGCGGGTGTCAAGCCGCATCCGAAAATGAGCGGCCAAAGCTTTTGGCCTCTACTAACCGGTGCGGACTACCAGCCACGAAAGCATATCTTCGTCGAACGCGGACCACACGGCTCGGCTCCCGTAACGGTCGGTATGAGCAATAGTGGCTACGATTTGGCGCGGGCCGTGCGGAGCGAGCGTTACAAGTTCATCTACAACTGTACCCCCTGGATACCTTATTCACCGGTCGATTCCGCCGGCGGTGCCGCGTGGACAGAGATCAAAGCGGCACATGCGGAAGGTAAATTGAGCGACGGCGTATCAGCCACCTACTTCACCACACCGCGGCCCGTGTATGAACTCTACGACCTCGAGGCTGATCCATCGGAACTGGTCAACCTAAGCGGCAAGAGCGAGTTAGCGGCAGTGGAACGCGAACTGCGATTGGCATTGGCTGAAAAGATGATCGTCGACTTCGACTATTTGCCTCTGCCTGCTATCCCAGACAGCGGCAACAGTGCAGGTAACGCTGCTGGCAACAACAATCCCAACAGCCTGGCCAATCGTCAGCGCATGTTCGCGCGGTTAGACACGGATGGCGACAAGCAGTTAACGCGGGCTGAGTTCGGAGTGGGCCGAGAGCCAGGAGATGCCGATCGATTCTTCAAGCTTCGGGACGTTGATCGCAACGGCTTGCTCAGCCGCGACGAGTTCCTGCCGGCCGCGCCTCCCAAACCCTAACTGATTCGACAACACCACATCGGATCATCCTGGACTAATGAACTGGCGGGTCTGAACTGGCGGGTGTGAACCGGCTCACGCTCGCCGGTTCCGTTCCTCTTTGTCCAGACGCTTTGTCCAGATGACTTACTTGACCACTGCATTTCCTAACGCACTCAAATGAGCAGTTAGAAGCTTTTTGAAGGCGGCGTCGCGTGGTTGCAAAGTTTCGGTAAACGACAATTGCAATTGCTGGACACCGGGGCTGCGGTTGGTCCAGTTGAGCGCCACGGGCATGGCCGCCTTGTGTTGATCCAATTCATCCAGCGGTGGTCCGGTCAGAACAACAATCAAACCTTCTGGTCGTTTGGTGTGCATGGTCACCCACGGCTCGGCGTAGCCTGGTACCCATACTTTGACTTGAGTTTGGTCATCCCACTGCCATCTACCCAACTGCGCACCACCGACTTGATGCAACGTCTGGACCAGCACCGAGAGAGTTTCCGCCGGCCAGGCGACGTCGCGGCCCACTGGAAAGCCTTTGCGCATGGCGTGCCAACGATGGCCTAGTACCTTCCAAGGCATATGCGATTCGATGTCGGCCACAACTGGCTCGGCAGGGGCCGACGACAGAAAGGCCTTGATCGCGCTGTTGAGCCACTTCCAAAACTTAGGGGTATCGATTTCGTCCAGTTTAAAGGCGCAGATCTCTAACTCCACCCAGCCACTATCCTTCGAGAGTTTCACTCGCGATTGATTACCATAGGCCTGAATCTCTGGCATTTGATTAAGTGTCGGTAGGGTGACAACGTCCAGCAGTTGTTGATCGGTGAAGGCAGTTCGCGGGACGCGGAATTTAAGTTTCAATAACCACGTATCTCCAGTGTGGGCTTGAAAAAACCAGCCCAAAGACTTCACCCGAGCAGTGACTTCTACGACGTAGCGATTCTCCCAATTGAAGATGAAGCCATCTTTCTTCTCCATCACTTCGGTAACCTTGATCAGAATCGCTCGATCCCACTGAATCGCACCGCCTTTTCGATCCACACAATCTTCCCGGTGCCAGCGCGGTCCATCAGCTTGCCAGGGCAAGAGTGTCTCCCGGCCAATTTGATCTAATTCCAGGTCGCCAACTTGAGCCTGATGATATGCTGCCGGATCGAATCGTTCGCGATGGGCATACGGTCCACGCGCAAGAATCTCAGCCAACGCTTCCCCCGTGTAACTGCGCAGCAGTCGACCATCGACCAGCGTGTTAACGGTTGCCGGACTCAAGGCCGCTTCCGCTGCGCTGGCGGGCGTGGCCCGCCGTCGCGCGGCTGCTTTACCCGCAACGCTCGTACGCTTAAGGGCAGTGCCGTTGGCTTGAGTCGGTGAGTCACCGCCGGCTGCGGCTCGTTCGCGTCGAGCATGTTCGACCATTTGTTCCGGTGTGCCTGCCACCACGACTTGTCCACCACCCCACCCAGCTTCCGGCCCCATATCGATAACCCAATCGGCCGATTTGATAACGTCCAGATTGTGCTCGATAACAACGACCGTGTTGCCTAGATCGACCAATCGATGCAGTACCAGTAGCAATTTGCCTACATCGCAAAAGTGCAGGCCGGTCGTGGGTTCATCCAAGAAATACAAGGTGTTGCCAGTATTGGGACGCGCCAATTCGGCGGCCAATTTGACGCGTTGAGCTTCTCCGCCGGAGAGTGTGGGCGCCGATTGCCCAAGGGCGACATAGTCCAAACCAACATCGACCAAGGTTTGCAAAATGCGGCGAATCTTGGGGATGTTGCTCATCACCTCCAACGCCTTGCCAACCTCCATCTCCAGGATGTCATGGATTGAGTACTCATGATACTTTACCGATAAAGTATCTTCGGTGAATCGACGGCCGTGACAACTATCACACTCAACCCACACATCGGGCAAGAAGTGCATCTCAATGCGCAACTGACCATAGCCCTCGCATTTTTCACAGCGACCGCCTGGGACATTGAAGGAGAATTGGCGAGCCGTAAAGCCGCGGGCGCGCGCCGTGGGCATCTGGGCATAAAGTTGTCGGATCAGTTCAAAGACGCCGGTGTAGGTGGCCGGCGTACTGCTCGGGTTCTGGCCCAGTGGCGACTGGTCGACGCGAATCACTTTATTGATCAGGCTCGCGCCTTCAATCAAACGATAGTTCGGTCCGACACGGCGTTCGCCCCGTTGGCTGACGGCGGGTAGCAGGATTTCGTTGACCAGTGTGCTCTTGCCACTACCGCTAGGGCCAGTCACGACCGTCAGCGTGCTGAGCGGAATGGCCACGTCGACATCGCGTAGTGTATTCTCGCGGGCACCGGTCACTCGAATTGTGGCCCCGGCACCGGACCGACGATTCTCGGGTATGGGAATGGCCGTCTGACCACTTAAGTACGGCCCAGTCACGCTGGTCGGACTGCTGGCGATCTGATCCGGCGTGCCCTGTGCCACCAAGGTGCCTCCATAACGTCCTGCGCCTGGTCCGAAATCGCACAAACCATCACTGCCGGCGATTATGTCGCGATCATGCTCAACGACGATCAGTGTATTGCCTAGATCACGTAGTTTCGTCAACGCGCGCAGCAGGCGGCTGTTATCGCGTGGATGCAATCCGATCGTCGGTTCATCCAGCACATACATTACGCCGCACAGACCACTGCCCAGTTGGCTGGCCAGGCGAATACGCTGCGATTCACCGCCACTGAGCGTATTGGCAGCCCGCGATAGCGAAAGATACTCCAAACCCACATCAATGAGAAACTCGGTGCGAGCATTAATCTGCAACAAAACCTCACCGGCAATCTGCTGCTCGCGCTCGTCCAGTTGCCATGAGTTGATTGTTTCATGCAGGTGGGCTAATGACTGACGAACGATATCGCCCATCGTCAAGCCACGAAATTTTGCAGACGCCGGTCCGCGCGTCAGCCGACTGCCGTCGCAATCCGCGCAGGTAACAAATGTTGATCGTGGTCCGGTCACCGCGCGCACCGCTGGACTCTGGCGGGCGGCCTCTTCCAAGGCCGGCATCAAACCTTTCCATTGGAATTGCAAGCCGGTGTACGCCCCGGTTTCGATGCGGAACCAGCGGTCACCCGTGCCATAGAGCAACGCGCGGCGCACACTGCCGGTGTACTTTTCAAGCGGCGCATCCAGTGGCATGCCGGTGCCTTTGGCTAGTGCGCTAAGCATTTCAAAGGCGATGTCCGTGGCACCATGCGGAAACAATCGTAGACCGCCGCCGAGCAGTGTGCGGCCCATATCGACGATCAAGTTAGGATCAGTACCCGATTGCGTTCCCAAGCCTTCGCAGCCGGCGCACCAACCTAATGGTGTATTAAATGAAAAGGAATGCGGCGTGAGTGTTTCCAGACTGAGGCCACACTGCTGACAGGCTAAGTGTTGGCTGTGACGCACGCTGGTCCAATCGGGTTCCTCACGCGATTCGTCGGACTCAATGGCAAACATCACACCCTGCCCACGCGACAACGCTTGCTCAACGCTTTCCGCGATACGCGCTCGGTTCTCCGGAGTCACCACGATCCGGTCTATCACCACCTGCAAATCGTTGTGAGCATTGGTGGCCAGTCGCGGTGGTTCGTCGAGAGTGTATGTCTTACCACCTAGTCTCACGCGATGCAGACCGGCCGTGCGTAGTTCTTGCCATAGATCGTTCGGGGCTTGATTGGGTCGCCACTGCAACGGCGCGGCCAGGATCAATCGCGTCCCGACCGGATGTTTCATAATCGTGGCTGCAATCTGCTGAGCAGTTTGCGTGCTGACCGGAATGTCGCAGTCCGGGCAGTGAGGCACACCTAAACGCGCCATAAGCACGCGCAGATAATCGTAGATCTCCGTGACCGTGCCTACGGTGGAACGTGGATTGTGCGCGACGCTTTTTTGTTCAATGGCGATTGACGGAGCCAGACCGGCGATGTGTTCAACAGGCGGTTTCGGCATCTGGCCAACGAACTGTCGTGCATACGACGACAAACTTTCGACGTAGCGTCGTTGGCCTTCGGCATAAATCGTATCCATGGCCAGCGAGCTTTTACCGCTGCCGCTCGGACCACAGAAGACCGTCAGCGTATTGTGCTCCAACTCCAGCGAGACGTCTTTCAAATTATGCTGCGTCGCACCTTGGATCTTCAACACAGGTGTCATTGTGTGGGCGGCTGCGACAGCGCCTTTACCAGCCGATTTTTTCTTAGCAGCGGACTGGGTTGCTGACCGTCGAGTTGTCTTGCCCGCGCGACCTTGGACCGGGGCCATGGCGAGATGCTTGGCCAAGGAACGGCCAGTGTGGGATGCGTCGCAGCTTAAAATTTCGTCGGGGGTGCCTTCAAAGACCAACTCACCACCCGCGCCGCCACCCTCTGGTCCCAAGTCGATGATCCAGTCGGCCGCTTTAATAATGTCGAGGTTGTGTTCGATCACCAGCACGCTATTGCCGCGGTCGACCAGATCTTGCATGACATTCAAGAGCAAACGAATATCGTGAAAGTGCAAGCCAGTGGTGGGCTCATCCAGCAGGTACAGCGTGCGGCCCGTATCGCGCCGCGACAACTCTTTGGCTAACTTGACGCGTTGGGCTTCGCCGCCAGAGAGCGTAGGCGAAGGCTGGCCGAGTTTGATATAGTCCATGCCGACATCGTGCAGCGTCTGCAGCTTGTCTCGAATGCGCGGAATATTCTCGAACAGTTCGAGTGCTTGCTGCACATCCATGTCCAATACTTCCGCGATCGACTTGCCCTTGAACAACACTTGCAAGGTTTCATGGTTGTAGCGGCGTCCCTCGCAAACCGGGCAAGTGATCCACAGATCCGATAGAAAGTCCATCCCCAGTTTGTTGGAGCCATTGCCTTCACAGGCTTCGCATCGGCCACCGGCGATGTTAAAGCTGAATCGACCGGGAGCATAGCCGCGTCGTTTGGCTTCAGGCAAGTCGGTGTAAATATTGCGGATCTCGTCGAAGACCTTTACATACGTTGCCGGATTGCTGCGCGGTGTGCGACCGATCGGCGATTGATCGATATCGATCATCTTGTCCAGATGTTCGATGCCTTCGATGGAATGATGCTTGCCAGGAACTTCTTCGCCCGCGTGGAGATGACGTCGCAGCACGGGAACCAAGATGTCACCGACCAAGGAACTCTTGCCCGAACCGCTGACCCCGGTCACACACACTAACTTGCCTAGCGGAATTTTGACTGTCAGATTTTTG
>JADLDX010000840.1 GCA_020846515.1 Pirellulaceae bacterium | reverse complement strand
TAGTTGACGCAGTTGGGCCTGCGCCAGGTTGCGGCATGACTCGGGCGTCGCTCATAATCTTCCCATTGAAAACAGTTGGCCTGAAGCAAACTCACGGCCACAGTATAGTGAGCGCCGAGCCATTGGGGCTGGGCAATCCAGGCGTCCAATATGAAATTGTAATGAAGAACTCGCCCGAACCGACCAGACAGGTGCCGGCTGCTCTCTGGGCCGTCGCCGCCGCGTTCGGTTGTTACTTTTGCATGTACGCTTTTCGCAAGCCCTTCACTGCCGCGACGTTTGCTGGCGATGACGTATGGGGGCTAAGCTTCAAGACGTTGTTGCTGACCAGCCAGGTGGCCGGTTACATGGTCTCGAAGTTTATCGGTGTCAAAGTCATTTCCGAAATGCGGCCCAGTCGTCGACCGCGCACGATCCTTTTGCTGATCGTTCTCGCCGAACTGGCACTGGTGCTTTTCGGTATCGTACCACGACCATGGAACGCCATCTGCCTGTTCCTCAATGGCTTACCATTGGGAATGGTTTTTGGACTGATCTTGGGCCAGTTGGAAGGCCGTCGGGCGACCGAAGCTCTCACCGCTGGATTGTGCACTAGCTTCATTCTGGCCGATGGCGTAACGAAGTCGGTTGGTAGTTGGTTGATCAGTCAACAAGTGCCTGAGCAGTGGATGCCCAGTGCGGCAGGCGCTTTGTTTTTGTTGCCCTTGGTCATCTGCGTGGCCATGTTGGCACGCATTCAACCGCCAACGGCCAGCGACGCGGAACATCGATCCGAGCGAGTCACGCTCGATCGCGCTCAGCGATGGTCTCTCTTGCATCAGTTTGCCGGCGGCCTGCTGCCGCTGACGCTGATGTACCTGTTCATTACCATCTTGAGGAGCGTGCGCAGTGACTTTGCACCGGAGCTCTGGAATGGACTGGGCGTTCAATCGCCGCCCGCCATCTTCACACAGTCCGAAATGTATGTGGCTCTCATGGTGATCGCCATCAATGGCTCCACGGTGCTTATTCGCGATAACGCGCTGGCCTTTCGGGTGTCATTGGCAACGTGCATGTTGGGAATGCTGATTCTGGCTGGTGCGCTCATAGCCTGGCAGAATCATTGGCTCAGCGGGTTCATGTTAATGGTGCTGATCGGACAAGGACTGTATCTGCCTTACGTAGCCGTGCACACCACGATCTTTGAACGCTTGTTGGCCATGACACGGGCACCGGGTAATATTGGTTTCTTGATGTACATAGTCGACTCCGTCGGATATCTGGGCTATGTGGCCGTGATGCTCCTGAAGAATTTCGGGGACGGCTCAGCCAACCAAACGGCTGTGTTTGGCTACTTTCTTAAAATGTGCTGGTTCAATGTGTTTGCATCTGGACTGTGCGTCGTGATCAGTTGGATTTATTTCGTGGGGCGGCACGGGCCGGCCGGCCGCAACGTTAAACAGGATTTGTAAAGTATGCCGACATCGCGGGCAGCCGTGTTTGAACGAGTAGGTGAGATTGAATTGCAGAGCATTGCGATTCCCCAGCCTATCGGAGATGAACGACTGGTTCGAGTCCTGGGATGCACGCTTTGTGCCAGTGATCTGCACAGTTTCCAGGGCAGGCGGAGCGTGCCGTGCCCGACGGTCTTGGGACATGAAATCGTAGGGGAAATCGTGCAGTTCGGTCCGGAGGCTCAGCGCTTCGATTGGAGCGGCAGGCCGTTGAGTATCGGAGATCGTGTTTCTTGGGCCGTCGTGGCCAGTTGCGGACAGTGCATCTATTGCCGCAATGGTCTGCCGCAAAAATGTACGCGATCCACGAAATACGGGCATGAAGCGTTTAAGCCTGGGCGCGAATTGGTTGGCGGGCTGGCTGAACATTGCCTGCTCGTCTCTGGTACGCACGTCATGCGTTGGCCTGACCAGGTTCCGCTGGCTGTTGCGTGTCCAGCCAGTTGTGCAACGGCGACGGCCATGGCGTCCCTGGATGCCATCGGTGAACTGCGTGGGTTGCGTCTGCTGGTATTGGGGGCCGGCATGTTAGGCTTGACGACCTGCGCGATCGCTTCTGCGCGAGGCGCGGCCGAGATAATGTGTGTCGATCCGATCGACCAGCGTCGCCAGCAAGCGCTTCGATTTGGCGCGACCTGCGTGGCAGATCCCGCCCAGGCGGCTGCCTTGGTCGCTGAACGTACCGAGGGCTACGGTGCAGACGCTGTTATCGAGATGTCGGGAGTAACTGCGGCGTTTGACACGGCCTGGCAATGCATTCGCATGGGTGGGACTCTGGTTTTGGTTGGCTCCGTGTTTCCTTCACCGCCAGTGCCAGTGGCCTTAGAGCATGTTGTTCGACGTTGTTTGCGTATCCAAGGCGTGCACAATTATGGCCCCCAACATTTGAGTGCGGCCGTTGAATTTCTCTCAGCCCATCACGCTCAGTTCCCGTTCGAGAGCTTGGTTTCACAGTGGTTCCGACTCGACGAGATCAGTCAGGCACTGGCCGCGGCAGCCCAGCCAGGTGTAGTGCGCATCGGTGTGACTTGCTGAGGCTTAACTTCTTCTTATTCAAGTAGCTTTAGTAGGACAGCGCCACTTTGAATCGAATTCACCTGTGATTCGCTGCTATTTTTTAAAACATGAGCCGTATTGGCGTTAGCCACGGTTTTCGCTGAAAGAAACCGCGGCTAACGCCCAGCGGCTGATTCAAAGTGGTGTTGTCCAACTAGGGCAACGCCCTAGGTACGCGCATTCGCGGCCGAGCAGCCCAGTTGTTAGAGTATCTCTTTGATCAATGTAGTCGGTTCGACGCCGGTCAAACGTTGATCGAGTCCCTGGAACTGGAAGGTAAAGCGTTCGTGATGGATACCTAAACAATGCAAGATGGTCGCGTTGAAGTCGTTGATATTTACAGGGCGATCGACCACGTTGTAGGAAAAGTCATCGGTCTGGCCTACACTCACGCCACCACGCACACCGCCGCCGGCAATCCACATCGTAAAGCAGCGTGGATGGTGATCGCGGCCGTAGTTCTCGCGCGTCAAACCGCCTTGGCAATAGACAGTGCGTCCAAACTCACCACCCCAGACGACCAGAGTCGAATCCAGCAGTCCGCGTTGCTTTAGGTCTTGCAACAATCCACCTGTGGCCTGGTCTACGTCGCGACATTGTGCGGGCAAGTCGCCAGCGATGTTACCATGCTGGTCCCAGCCGCGATGCAGAATCTGCACCACGCGAACGCCGCGCTCCACCATTCGGCGAGCCAGCAGTGCACTGGCGGCAAAAGTGCCTGGCGTTTTTACATCGTCTCCATACAGGGCCAAGGTCTCTTCGGATTCCGTCTGCATGTCGATTAGCTCAGGTACGCTGTGTTGCATACGAAAAGCCATCTCGTACTGGGCGATACGTGTTTGTATCTCTGGATCACCCAATTCCGCAAAACGTCGTTGGTTCATCTGGTTGAGCGTGTCGAGCATTGCGCGTCGATCTTGCGATGAAACGCCGGGTGGGTTTTGCAAATAGAGTACAGGATCGCCCGAGCTGCGCAGGGCCACGCCGCTGAAACGCGTTGGCAGGAAGCCACTACTCCACATGCGGGTAAAGAGCGCCTGCGCCGGAGCCTTGGCCGACCAGGTCGGGGTGAGTACGACGAAGGCGGGCAAATTCTGACTCTCACTACCCAAACCATAGGCCAGCCAACTACCCAAGCTGGCTTTGCCCGGTACCTCACTGCCTGTCATTACGAACGTGCAAGCCGGATCATGATTGATCGCATTGGTGAACACACTCTTAATGACCGCTAGTTCATCGACATGTTTAGCGGTGTGAGGCAGTAACTCGCTGACCCAACGTCCGCATTGCCCATGCTGGGAGAACTTGTATTTGCTTGGGGCTACTGGCAGCCGCTTTTGACCACTCGTCATGGTCGTGATACGTTGACCTTGGCGAATCGAGTCGGGCAAGTCTTTATCAAATTGTTCCGCTAATTGCGGTTTGTGGTCCCACAAGTCGATCTGGGAAGGCCCGCCATTCATGTGGAGATAAATGATCGACTTGGCTTTGGGGGCAAAGTGTGGCAGACCGCTCAAGGGCGGATGCACACGCGTTTCGGCTTCATTAGCATTGGCATATCTGGACACCAATGGACCCAAGGCCGACAATCCGGCTGCGGTAAGAGCAACGCCACCCAGTCGCACGCCAGTTTGGCCAAAAAACTGACGTCGAGTCTGATGCAGTTCCAGTTCCAGTCGAGGATCCATAATCGTTGTCGTTTGTTGGTGGGGATTGAGGTTGCCGAACGGCACCTCATTATAGCCTAGCGACCGAAGCGGGGCCAATTGTGGCCGAACTAACCCTCCCAAGCGCAGCTTAGGGAGGGTCGAGAATCACGCCTTCAGCGTAGATTTTCGGGGAGGGTGCGTGCGCCGCACAGACGAGTTCGCAGCGAATTACTTCAAGCTTGGGTTAGTCGAGGCGGGCCCCCTCCCCGACTGAGCTGCCGCCAGTCGACCCTCCCGCTGCTACGCAGCAGGAGGGTTAGTTCCTGCGCGCCGCACGGACGAGCTCGCAGCGGACTACATCATGCTTGGTTAGCACGGCCGGCCCTCCCCGCCCACGCTGCCGCGGGTCGACCCTCCCGCTGCTACGCAGCAGGAGGGTTAGTTCCGCGCAGGAGGGTT
>JADLDX010000839.1 GCA_020846515.1 Pirellulaceae bacterium | reverse complement strand
ACAATTTTCGTCTCGCGACTAGAGATGACGTGGCGCGAACGCGAAACAAATGGGATATCATTTTTGGAAATGGAGGCGACGGCAACGAATTAGAGGTTATGAACGAGCCTGCCGAGATTTTTGATCTTGGTGAAGTCTCCAAGGAAAATGCCCTTGAATTAGTTTCTTCCCTTGGCAAGAAGTTAAATGACGATGTTCTCGAAACCAGGGTTACTGTTCAAAAGGGTCACAGATACTTGATAAAGGCTGAGCAAGACGGCTGGTCGGCAATGGTCCTTCTCCACGTGACGGATCATGTCGATGGAGACTCGATTACGATGTCGTGGGAAACAGTAGGTCTATAAGTCACCTAACAAAATGTTGCAACCGAGCCGCGATCGGCCGTAGCGGCATGGTTGGTCGTCCCGTCGCGACCGGTTGACCATTGTCGTTCCCGCTGTCAGAAGCGACCGCGCAGTCATCTGTACCAAATGCTGCCAATTGTTGCGGATCGCGCATGCCGCGAAGCTCGCGATCGACGTACACGGCCGGTCGGTTCTGGGCTTAACCACGGATATCACCGATCACACGGATTGGGATCAGCGATGGTCACGCATTATCCGTGGTCATCTGTGTAATCCGTGGTTCCAATCCTGCGGTCCCACGACTGACGAAAATCGTTGCCAGCGCCAATCAGGCCGATCAAACAATCGATCGGCAAGACTTAGTTGCGACTTCGACTGCATTCCGGCTATTCTTCAAGCCGTGTAGCCGAGTGCAAGAAAACATCGGGAACAAAGCGTTGGACCATAGACATCTGAGCCAACGTGTCAATGGTAGAGATCGGATTTCGTATTCTCCTTTTGACATTTTCTTAGTCCGGTTTGCGATAGATGTGAACATATTTTCCACGGTCTTCCCAGGTAAGGGAATGAAAAGTGCCTAGCTGTTTGGTAATCGACTTTAACTGGCTGGTTGAGCTACTGGGGAGTGTGTCAGCAACAGTCGATTCAAATAGGATACTGCACTGCCGATCGACATGCCGATAGCCATGCTGGGCATTCCGAAGACTTGCAACTTGGGTGGCCATGGTGGATCATACGGAACGGGCGGGTCGAACCAGGGCATGAACGCCAGCCCTCAAAACAGTTGATACGTAAAGTATTCCCAATCCCGTCGGGCAGGCGTTATCCGGGCGTTATGTCGCTTGAATGAAAATCGATGTGCTGCTTCTCCCAACCAGTCATTTCTGTGAACAACACACAGATATTCGCGCGGCTTAGCGGCCATGGTACGCAATTCTTGGCGTATCAAATGAACTACGAGTCTCGCGACCAGAACGCGATGATTCTCCCACTGCCTGTGAAGCAACCAGCCCACAATAAGACGCTCACTTTCATTGATCTTGGAGCCTACGAAGCGTTCTTCGACGATTTGGCCGATGGATTTCCATTCCATTTACCCCCAAGCATCGGCTGTTCCGCACAATTCGATCCAGCCTCCCGCCAAGATCTCGAGGTGTTCGAGGTCGGTAACTCTGTCAGCACGGGGCAGTGAAGAACCACATGCTCACTGTGAAGACTTGGAATAACGATCCATGGCATCGAAGTGGCGGATTGACCGCTGTAACTGTTCAAGCCGGCGCACCCAAGAATCTCAATCGATCACCCGAAGGACTCAAGTGGGATTAAATCGCAGGTCGGGCTACGCGAAGAGAAACCAGCGAAAAAATAGCAGCCATCGCCAGCAACACACCATACACGAGCGGGTAACCATGCTGAGTGAAGTCGATGACGCCGTTTCGTTCCGTTATCAACAAGTCGTTGTAAACACTGAGGGGATCCAGCTGCATAGTTCCGGGAAACGTTGTCAACGCAATGGACACCGCGCTATAACTGAGTACGGCCAGCACGCCGCCAATCAGCGGCCGGCGGAACAGGCAGGTTCCCATGACAGCCAGTGAGTAGAACAGCGCATGAAGTAATGGCATGCACGCAATATAGGCATAGCTCATCTCGCTGAGCGAGTAGGTTCGCGGAGCGTTCCATGAAACGAGGATCGTGGTACCGTCCATGACCAAGAGCATGGCGGCGAGCCCAATAAAGAATTTATTCCAAAACCAGATCGCATGAGGAATGGGGCGCGATCTGCGGAAGCCGCCCACTTTCTCGCCCAGGTCTGTGGAATAGAGGCTGGATCCAACTACGATCGCCCATAACATACCGACAAAAAACACTGAATGTGGTAGCTCACCGCGCACAGCCTCGACAAATCCCGTCCCGGTTTGGCCCAGCTTGCCAACTACCGTTACCAAGATCGCCAGCAGCAAACCATAGCAGGCCAGCGGAAGTGATTGTCGAAGCTCCAACCAGAGCAGAGCCGACCACCGTGTGGGCAAGGGTATCGCGACCCTCGATAATAAAGCTGGCATTGCGAAACGAACACGGCTCGGCTTCCCCACTCGGTCCACCGAACCAACTTTTCCGTAGCGAACTACATATCCCCAAGCGATCCAGGCCAACAGTGGCAGCGCCAACATCACCGACCACCAGCGATATAGGGCCAGCTCGTGATCGACATAACCACCTGTGGAATTGCCATATCCCCAATGAACAACTAACGACTGGGGCAAAACGATGCCGTAGAGTAACTGCCCGAGAGGCCATCGCGTAGATCCGCTCCACATCGGTTCGGCAATCACCAGAACCACCAGTGCCAGGACGGCCCCCAAGCCACCCACTTGAGCCTGACTGCGTAAGTACAAGCCATAGAGGCTGAGAACGACCAGTAGCTCGACTCCGCCCAACATGGCGATGCAAGAAACACTGGCAAGCTGTTCGAGCGCAATGTTCGCTGCCGCAACCGTTCGCTGCGGCATCTGTGCGTATTCAGCCGGAATCGGACGAGGCGTGGCCTGTTCCAACCATCCCAGGGCCAGCGAAGTCGCCACGATAAACGCGCCGATTGCAATCGGGATGGCGAGTGTAAGTATTGCACCCACGATCCGCACCGTGGCCACAAGTCGAATAGATACCGGGATGGAAGTTGTAAAGGTAAGCGTCCGATCGGTTCGCTCGCCCTGCGCGGCGCGAGCCGCCAGGACGATGGCAGCCACCGTGCTAAAGAGCATCGCCGAGGTACTAAAACTACCGACGACTGCGCGATAGTGATGCCCCAGCTCGTAGGCAATCGCATAAAGCGCGGCCAGCAGCATCCAAACGCAGAACACGTAGAAGTGAAACCTGGATTCTCGCCATTGCTTCCAAATCAGACTCTTCATCGTTATTCTCCCAACCTCTGTTTACGTAGCCACCGCTGCCAAGCGGTGGAAACTTTCCGTAGCCACCGCTGCCAAGCTGCCAAGCTGCCAAGCGGTGGACTGCCGGCCTATCCAGTCTGCGATCTCTAGTGAGTCCACCGTCTGGCGACAGTGGCTACGGAATCTATCCACCGTCGGGCGACGGTGGCTACCAAAGCTTTACGCTACTGCTTGGTCATGCTTCGGTTGACTGGGCCAGCCTTGTGTCCGGCCGATCACAAACGCTTCGAAGATCTCATCGAGTCGCAAGTCGACAACATCGAAATCGACTGCATCGGCGGACAGATCCTGAATCGTGCTACTCGCCTTATCGACCACGATCGCAAGTCGATCATCAAATCTCCGGACATCCAGCAGGCCGTCCGGTTTGGGCTTGGCCAATGCAAAGTCAAAAGGTAGGAGAATCTGTTTGACTTCGTCGCGTATCGATTCGGTAGATCCGGACCGTACAATGCGACCGCCATCAAGAATCGCCACTGCGTCGGCGACCGCTTCGACTTCCTCGAGCAGGTGAGAACTATAAAGCACCGTGGCACCGGAGGCCTGCAAATGCTCGACCAGGTCCCGGTTAAACTCTTTGCGCGCAATCGGATCCAGACCCATGGCTGGATCATCGAGCACGACGATTTGCGGGCGATGGGCCAGCGCGAGCACCAGGCCAAGCTTGACGGACTGGCCTTTCGAGAGCTGGCCGATCTTGGTGAGCTTGGGTATTTCGAAGCGATCGAGATAATCGCCAGCCAACTTCGCATCCCAAGTTGCATAGAAGGGAGCCAGAAAGCGACTGAGTTCCACTGGTGTCATCCATGGGTACATGGCTTGGTCTTCGGCCAGATAGCCAACGCGACTGAGCACCTGTGTCGAATTGATCGCGGGATCGATGCCGTCTATGCTCACGGAGCCTTGATCTGCGGCAATCAAACCCAGCAGAATACGAATCGTGGTCGACTTACCCGCGCCATTGCGACCTAACAAGGCCAGTGTTTGACCTGCGGGAATGGCGAGCGATACATCTTCAAGCACTTTTCGCTGGCCGAAGGATTTGGCTAAGCCTTTGATTTCAATCGCATGCTGGCTCATTGGGCTACTCCGATGTGGTTTGTTTTTGGATCATGGATTTGGCTGTCGAAGCGGCTGCGGTCAACATGGCCCGCAATTCCGTAGTGGTAAGTCCCAGCAATAAACCGCGTCTTATAACGGTCTCGAACTCGCGGCCGAATTGTTCGCGTTGTTCTTTCAGTTCGCCGCTGCCCGAGGACTTGGTGGATGGAGGCAAGACGAACGTGCCTTCGCCATGCCTCATTTCGACTAATCCTTCCGCCGCCAAACGCTCGTAGACGCGGACAATGGTGTTGACGTTGACGCCGAGTTCGCCCGCCAATTGACGTACTGACGGCAAGCAACGTCCAGACTTGAGCGTGCCCGACAGGCACTGGGCACGAATCTGCTCGGCAATCTGCCGCGAGATCGGCGCTGACGACCCTCGTTCGATCCGAATGTACATGGCTATTACTCTCCATCCAGTTAAACCAGAAGTGTACACAGTTATAGTACAGTGGTTCAGCTGGGTCAATGCCTTGCCGCCGGCTTGGGATAGAACTTACGCACAGCCCTTAGCCGCCAGGCGCTAGCCGCGGTTAGCAATACCAACCACTGTCCATCACGCATCTCCGTGCGTTGCGCAAAGGGCACGGGGACACCAAAGGAAGGGCATGGGGACACACGCAAAGGGCACTTGTGCTAGCAATAAACGATTGCCTGTGTCCCCGGCGGTCCTGACGCATAATCCGCCTCCTGGCCACGAATCTCACGAATCAAACTCACAGTGTGTTATTCCTGAGGATTCGGGGGAAAGGGCATGGGGACACACGCAAAGCGCCTTGTGCTAGCAATAAACGATTGCCTGTGTCCCCGGTTGCCGGGCCTGTGCTCGCAACAAATGGTGGACTGTGTTCCCTGGAGAGCTCTGGCACGCTAGCAATGGACAATTGTGTGTGTCCCTTGGTGCAGTCCTGCTCTAGCAATGAGCGCTCGCCTGTGTCCCCGGTTGCCGGGCTGGCACGCTAGCAATGGACAATTGTGTGTGTCCCTTGGTGCAGTCCTGTGTCCCTCGGTGGCGTCGCCCCGAGTCGACGGGGAAAGGGCATGGGGACACAGACAAAGTGCACTTGTGCTAGCAATGAGCGATCGCCTGTGTCCCCGGTTGCCGGGCTTCCCCGGTTGCCGGGCATGTGGCAAAGTCATCGCCGGCGTCTGCCGCGAAGCTATCGCCGAAAGGGCAAGGGGAAAGGGCATGGGGACTCAGGCAAAGCCGCTCCACTCGGCGAGTCCGCCCGAGACATGTACAATATCTCGGCGGGGCCTCCGTGCTTGTTTCCAGACCTCGCGTTTCCAGACCTCCTAAGTTTTTTAGACCTCTCGATTAGATGTCCTGATTCTAGGCCTCGAATTCCCAGTCGGTCTTCGATCAGGCTCTATGTCGGCCTAGCTCCCCTACAAAATGATCGAACCCATGTCGAACTCATCGACCTCCACTCCCATGCCAGGCCCCACAGATCAAGCCAACCCGACAACTGGCCTGAAGAAACTGTACATCGAAACTGTCGGCTGTCAGATGAATGTCCTGGATAGCGAAATGGTCGTCGCCAGCCTCAAACGCCAAGGCTACGAACTGACCGGATCGATCGATGCGGCCGATACGATCTTGTTCAACACATGCAGCGTGCGGTCAAACGCCGAGGAGCGGGTTTACACCAACCTGGCTCATTTGAAACGCATGAAACTCAACCATCCAGAGAAGATCATCGGCGTCATGGGATGCATGGCCCAAAAGGATCAGAAGTTGGTCTTTGAGCGTGCACCGTATGTCGATATCGTCGTGGGCCCCGGCCAGTTGCAGCGCATCCCAGAGCTACTGAAAAACGTCGCGGCAGGCGAGGGACGGCAGATGGCCGTCTCGTT
>JADLDX010000838.1 GCA_020846515.1 Pirellulaceae bacterium | reverse complement strand
TTTTGCTGCTCAACTGAATCCCGAGTTTGCCGTGGCTTCCTCGACTGTAGTGCCTTCATTCTTGTGCCCAAGTGATGCGGTTGATCCGCGACGCGCCATTACCATGGCTGGCGGTCAATCGGTTCAAATGGCTGGTCTGAACTACATGTACTCGTTGGGATCCGGTACGTTAACTCATTATGACGATCGTTTTAGGACCGACGGCATTGTATGGGAGAACTCATGGGCCCGCTTTGCCGACATCACCGATGGAACATCCAACACCGTGATGCTCAGCGAAGCCTTATTGGGCGATAGTCAAATCACCAATGTTCCGTCGCCCGCCAACCAACCTCATCGTCGTATTGCCTCATGGGGTGGGTCGAGTTCCAATGCGGCTGGTGTTCCCGGCTTCACCCTTGGTGGGTCAACGATCAGCAATCCCAATCTCGAGGCGATCGTGCCGACGATCACCTCCTATCGCGGCGTGCGGGCTGAATCGTGGATTCGCGGCGTACCCTATTCGGTCATCACCAATGGTTACTTGACGCCCAATAGTCGCCTACCAGACGTCAATGTACACGGCCGCGGCTGGTTTGCTTCGCGCTCCTTGCATACGGGTGGAACGCAAGCCGCCTTGTGCGATGGCAGCGTGCGGATGATTGGTAACTCCATCGATCGCAGCGTGCACTGGGCGGTCTACTCACGCAATGGTGGCGAAACCGTCAGCGCCGATGCGTTAGACTAACCGGACAGCGCCACTTTCCAAATTGGGTAGCCACCGTCGCCAGACGGTGGACTCGTCTGGAGGCGAAATCCACCGCTTGGCAGCGGTGGCTACCTTAAGAGACGAGGCTTTGACCTCGTCGCTTCCTTTAAAACACACTAAATGGTCTTCGCTATCATGTACATCCATACGCTTGTCGTACTCACGTTAGCCGTTACTGGCGCTTGGCCTGGTTTCTTGGGGCCGATAGACAAACAACTATCTGAATCGCAATTGCCACTGAAGTGGACGGCGACGGAACATGTGGCCTGGACAGCCGGGCTGCCCGGTTATGGACAGAGCTCGCCGGTCGTAACGGGCGACCAAATTTACATCACCTCCGTCGAAGGCGCGCGGAAGGAGAAGGGGCATGTGATGGCCCTGGATTTGAAGAGTGGCCAAAAGAAATGGGACCATGAGTTTGCCACGGCCAGTCAAATTGAGAGCTCGGACTATGTGAGCCGCGCTGCGCCGACACCGCTGGCCGATGCGGCTGGGGTTGTGGCCTTTTTTGAGTCAGGTAATTTACTGGCGCTGGACAATGCTGGTCAGGTGCGCTGGCAACGCGACTTGGTGGCCGAATACGGCGAGATCAAGTCGCGGCACGGCATCGCCGGCTCATTGGCCCGGCATGAGCAGCAAGTGTTTGTCTATGTGGCTCGCGAAGCCGATCCTTATTTGCTAAGTGTCGATCGGGCCACTGGTCAGACCAAGTGGAAAGTGGACATGGCCGCTGGTGCAGGTTGGAGCAGCCCCACGCTACTGCCCGTCGATGGTGGTGCGCAGCATTTGATCATTTCATGTAGCGGCTCAGTGACAGGTTATTCGACTGTCGATGGCCAGCAGCAATGGAAACTGGAAGGCCTAACTGGTAACACCACGCCCACGCCTCAAGTGGCAGGAGTAGGTCGCTTGTTGCTCGGGGCATCGGCTGGACGCGACGGTGGACCGACGCGTGAGGTCGCGCAGTCCAATGCACTGGTGGAGATCGCGAAGGTCGAGGGTGTGTGGCAACCCAAGTTTGTGTGGCGATGCGAGCGGGCAACTTGTGCGTTTAATTCCCCTGTGTTGCATGATGGCCTGGCCTATTTTGTCAATCGACAAGGCGTGTTGTTCTGTGTGGATGCCGAGACGGGCCAGGAAGTTTATATGGAACGCCTGGGACATAGTGTGTGGGCCACACCTCTGGCGGTCGGCACTCGCATATATTTTGCGGGCGAGGCAGGTACGACAACGGTCGTACGGGCTGGTCGCCAGTATGAAGTGTTAGCGACCAACGAGCTTTGGTCGGCCGAAGAACCCGCCTCCCCCGCCGCTGGCGCAGCCCCTGAACGCGCGCGTCCTGCCGCAGGGGCCCCAGCCGGCGCAGGTGGTGCTCCTGGTGCAGGTGGTGCTAGTGTAGGCGGTGCTAGTGTAGGTGGTGCTGGTGTAGGTGGTGCTGGTGGGCGTGGCCCTGGTGGCGGAGGTGGCCCAGGGGCAGGCGGCGGCATGGTGACTCGTCCGAGACAATATGCAGTGGCTGCGTTACCTGGCCGGATGTTGATCCGCCGCGGTGATCGTTTGTACTGCCTGACGCCTGAGTAAGGCCTATCGTATTGCGATGCGTATTGCGAAGCGTTTAGGTCTGCGAGCTCACTCCGTTTTTGCCCATAAATTCCTCCGGACAAAGGGTTGTGGCAGGGAGGCCTGAACCCTGATTGACTGGTAAAGCTACTTGGGTAAATTCATAAATCTGACTTAAGTCATGGCGAGGGGACGAACTGACCGCCGAGGTCAAATCCAGCCAAAGACTTAGGACGGCGGGGTGTAGCTCAGCCTGGCTAGAGCGCTACGTTCGGGACGTAGAGGCCGCAGGTTCAAATCCTGTCACCCCGATTGGCCGGAGGCCAATAGAGAGTAGAGAAGAGAAAGTAGAGCAGTAGAGCCTCCGCGCCCGAGACTTTTTCTTGGGCGTTAGACGTTCAGAGCCACTACGCTTTCTCTTCTCTACTCGGTCTACTGATCTACTTTCTACTCTCTTCTTCTGGAGTGGTAGATACCGTTTGGGCGTTCCTGATGAATCGAATAAATGGGGGCAGGTCTCATTTTCGTGACTCAGCGAGCGTCAATGCGACTTCTCGCGAGGTCAACTCCTGGCTGGTAAAGATCAAGTGCATCGCAGATCAAGTC
>JADLDX010000837.1 GCA_020846515.1 Pirellulaceae bacterium | reverse complement strand
GTCCAGTAATTGATGATCGCGCGGCCGTCGCGCGTGAAGCGGCAGCCCGGGTTTGAGAACGCGCGGGTGGAGTCCATCTCGATGTCGCGCACATGCTGCCATGTTTTGCCATGGTCTTTGGAAACGGCTGCGGTCAGAGGACTGCGTTTGCCGAAATGCGATCGGAACTTGGGATCGTACGAGTTGTTCCAAATCAAAAGCAGGTCGCTTGTGCCAGGGATTCGAGTGAGCTCGGGGCACGATTCTGGCGAGGTTAAGGAACTAGCAAAGGCTGGGCCCCATGTGGCACCGTCGTCTGTGGATTCGGAAAAATGTAGCTTCCCAAGTTGACTCCGGATGACCATCAGCACTCGTCCATCACCGGTCTGTTCAACATGAGGCTCCATCGCCCCACGCATGGGCAACTCGATGCGCGACTCAGACACCTGCCATGTTTTTCCATCGTCGTCGCTATAGAGCATGGTCGCGGCATACGGCCCGGTTTCGGCTGGTCTGCCTGGAGCAGGCGGGCTGGCAGGCATTAGCAGGCGTCCCGATGTCAGTCGCTTGACCGTGGCATTGCACAGCGCCAAGTCACGCTTGGGTACGAACTCCGCGAGCGGCGAAAAGGTCCGCCCTTCGTCGGTCGACTTCCACACATGATTGGTTAGCGAGCCCGGTTGGTGCTGGCGCATGAACAGCAGGAGAATTCCGCCATCCTGCGCGCGAATCAAGTTGGGCGAATACACATTCAAATCACCCTTGAGCGTTTCGGTGATCACTCGATGCTGACCCCAGGTTCGGCCGCCATCAGACGATTCGTGGGCTACGAACCGAGTCGTCGCGAAGTCACTGCCATCGCCGCCGAATTCCATCGAAACCAGCAACAGACGCCCGTCTGTCAGTTCGATAACATCCCCTTCACTCTTGCGAGGCAGATCCGGTGTGCTCCGGCTGACCGTCACAATGGTGCTGGTGCCCACACCACGCGCCGACGTTTGCTTGGCGTCCGGCGGCTGTGCCGCGGTGAGCAAGTTGGCAAGCGATGCGAATAGCAGTGCCGTCAAGAGCATGAGGCTGAGTTTCATGGTGGAGCGATCAGAGTTGGAGGGAGCCGCTAGAAATCTGCGGCGAATTGGCCGCTGCCATTGCTGCCATTAAAGTCCATTAAGTTCACATGGTGATAGATTTTGTGCGCGGCCGCAACTACTCGGGGATGGTCGTCGTGGCTGAGTAGGTCATCTTTGCTGGCAGGAGAGAAATGCGAGTCGCGGAGCGATTCGCGTACGGGACCGTCTTTGCGAGAGGAAGAGAAATGCGAGTCGCGGAGCGATTCGCCTACGGGGGAAATTCGGTGGGCTCTGGTCAACTGAATTGGGCCCTGATATGGTTCAGTGTATGAGTAAAGGGACACACTGTTTCGATCTGCTGTTTGCTACCAAGCTACCTCGCGACCTGCCCTCAGTGGTGGTCGCGTTTGGCGATGGCTTTCTGCGCCAACAAACGGCACAGAAACTGTTGACCTTGGCTCAGATCAACGTCGAGGACGCCAAGACCTTTGATGGCGAGAGTTGCCTGTGGCGCGATGTGCATGACGAATTGGCCACCGTATCGCTATTCGACCCAGATGAACGTCGCGTGGCCATCGTTAAGCAGGGCGATGATTTAGTCAAAGCCGCCCGTCCGCAGTTGGAAAAGTGGTTTGCTGCGCCTGTGCCTTCTTCGTTGCTCTTGTTGGAATTGTCCTCTTTCGCGGCTAATACCAAGCTGTACAAGATCGCTGCCGAGAAAGGTTGGTGCTTGGAATGCGCCGCGCCCAAGGGCAAAGCAACCGAGGAGTGGATCAAGAAATGGGCTGCAAACGTCCATAAGTTGACGCTCACCGGGGCGCAGTGTGGTTTCATACTCGATCGGGTTGGTCCCGAATTTGGTTTGCTCGATCAAGAGTTGGCCAAGGCCGCGCTGTACGCTGGTGACGATGGCAAGATCGCAGATGATCAATTGAAAACGGCCATCGGCAGTTGGCGCACCCAAACGGTCTGGGAAATTGTGGCTGCCGCTGTCGAAGGACGCACGGCTAATGCTCTGGAACAATTGCACAAAGTGATTCAGGCCGGTGAATCGCCGATGGCCATCGTGCCTCAAATGTCGTGGAGCCTGAGGCGCTTCGGCAACGCCACGCACTTAATTGCCCAGGCCGAACGAGCCCGGCAGAAATTGGCCCTGCGCGACGCGTTGGCTCGGGCCGGCTTCAGGCCCTTTGAATTGGGCCAGGCCGAAGCACAATTGCGACGCCTGGGTCGTGTCCGCGGCCTGGCCATGCTCGAATGGTTACTCGAGCTGGATATGAAACTCAAACTCTCGCACTCCAAAGAAGACCGAGGAGTCTTCGCGATCGAAGAGTTTATCGTACGTCTAGCCGGTGATTAGCCGGCAGTTGGCAAAGTGCTAACGCAGACCAAATCGGCACAGCTGCAAGTACGTAAGCTACTCTCTTGATGGTAAAGTGCCATGCCGAAGGCGCAATAAGTGTACTGCCTGCCGACAGCGAAATGGGCGTTAGAAAATCCCAAGCTGATCCCGGGCGTCTTCGGTCATTCGATCTTGTGTCCAAGGTGGATCCATGACCACCTTTACATCCACCTTACCAACGCCTTCGAGGGCTTCGAGCACTTGACGGCTATTGCCAACCAATTGTGGGCCAGCCGGGCACATGGGACTGGTCATCGTCATTTCGATGCCGACATCGGTCTTGGCGGGTTCTTCCGCATTGGGATTCAAATTGACCGTGTAAACTAACCCCAAGTCAACGATGTTGACGAACAGTTCGGGATCGATCACCTGCTTGAGCTGCTCACGAACTTTATCTTCGCAGATGGTTGCTGACATATTGAAATCATCGGTGGGATGGAGGAATGAATGTGACTTTCACGCTCAATTTTAGGCGGCCAGACCCTGCGTGAACAGTGGCAACCAACAATAAGCCCTTGACATCGTCCGCTGCTACGCCCTCGTGCGCAGTTACTCTGCAATCAGTTTGGCCGGAGTACCTGGGATCAACTCGTTCTCTGCAGCGCTGAGCGGTTTGGCCAGACTCAGATAAGCAAACAGGTCGATCAACTCTTGTTCGTTCATCTGCTGCTCCAGGCCATCGGGCATTAGAGACTTGACGCTCTCTTTGATTTCATCAATCTCTTCCTCGCGATCCAATTCGATCAATTTTCCGCCCTGAACCTTGAGGGTCAGTCGTTTTGGATCCTCAGCCGCCACCAGACCCGCCAGCACGCGTCCGTCGGCCGTCAAAACGGTCTTGGCCATGAATGCTTTGCCGATAACCAGGCTAGGATCCATCACATTGGAGACTAATTGCTCAAAACTGCCTCGGCCATTGGCAGTAATGTCCGGTCCCACTTCAATGCCTTCACCATGGAGGCGATGACATTGGGCGCAGATGCGTTTGAAGTGCGCTTCACCTGCCACTGGGTTGCCCGCTTTGCCGCTGGTCAACAACGCCATCATGCGCGTGACGACGGCTTTACGATCGGCATCATCCATCGCTCGCAACTTGCCCCACACACGTTCGATGGCCGATACCAATTCCCCATCGGAACCAGCGTTCCACTTACGCAGTTGATTGGTGTTGAGCAAGTCCTTGGCAACTCGACCAGCTTCAATGGCCGCAACAAGACGCTTCATCGTCGCGGCTTGTTGAGTCATCGGTTCAATCACAGCCAACTGCACCGGACGCGGAAGCGTAGACCAACCGGCCAAGAGACTATCGCTGGTCTGGACCGAGTTCCACTGCAGGGCGCGCAGGGCTACCGTTTCCAACCAGGGCACATCCGTGACAGACTGCTGCCCAGTACTTTGTGGTTTTGCCGTTTTTGGTTCAGTGCTAAGTAGCTGATGGATGTAAGTGTCACAGGCAGCGCGATCTGCGACTTGCCAACAGCGCAAGAGCAGTTCGCGTTTGGCCAGAGGCAGGGGCGGATCGACTCCGAGCTGACCAGTGACAGCGGCAGATATCAGCTCCAGAGCGCGTGGATTTTGAACCAGAGCCAACGCGGCGACGGAGGAGACCCAGCGAACATCGCTCGGACCTTTGGAGATTGCAGCTAAAAACTTGGGCTCCAGCGCGGTCAGATGGGGTTTGAGCGATTCGACTTCGCGACGTGAAACTGCCTGGTCGAGGGCTTTTTCCAAAGCCCCCGCCGCCCCGGCTGGTTGGGCCGTCCAGAGGAGCTGGACGATCTTCATTGCGGCAGGCGTGGCACTGGATGGGGCGGTCTGTGCCCAGGTCGCGCAGGGCGTACCCACGGCCAAAGCGACCACGGCCAGCACGACTGCCATAGAAAAAACCAGATATTGTTGACGATTTGATGCCAAGTTGGCCTCTCACGGATCGAATAACTTGCGCAACGGGCCGATGATTTTACGAGTGGTCAGTTCAACCTACTTCACGTCATCGATTGCTATTATGATAGTTATAGGAAGCGCAGCCGCCCACCGTTAGCCGGGGCGTCCCCAAGTTGGCTTTAAACCCTCCGGACTTGTAGGCCCGCACCGGCTGACCTGTACTAGTTGGCCGGCATTAGTTGGCCGGCATTTGGCTTACCTGCATTTGGCTGACATCCAAAGTTTACAACACTTGTTGCCCGTCTCAATCGAAGTAGATCGTCCATGAAAAACCTGCTGACATTAGTGTTGTTGGTGGCCAGTGTGTCTGGAGCGCAAGCTCAGGTGGTGCAACTGCCCTCGGTGGGGTCCTTTGGCGTTAGCACAACGGTTAGCGTGCCGGATCAAGGGACGGCAGCCATAGGCGGAACCGGCTTTTCGCGCGGGTCACGAGCTACCGACGGCTTTGGACCTGCGTTGCGTCGAGGTGGCACGAGTCAGTTGAGTTCCAGTTCAATGAGTATGACGGCCACAGTGATCGATTTGGCTGCGATGGACGAAGCAATTCTGGACGCCCCGGCCGGCAGTTCCGCAACGGCCAACTTCGCTCCTCGTTCCCATGGGAAAGCCATCGTCAATACGCTGTCGCCTCAATTCTACGCTCGCCAGACAGGCCAGAGTTTTGCGGAGCCGCCGCGCAACCCGAATGATTGGGCCATGGCCATGGGGGCTTCGGGCAATGCTCAAGTCGATATGGCGGCTAATGTGGTGGGTGACGGTTCAGATGTCCGCTACTACATGCACAGGGCGGCCGAAGCCCAACATCATGGCCGTCTGGCTGCTGCCCGAGTTTATTATCAAATGGCGGTAGAGCGCCTGACGCCTAAGCAAAATGAACGCATGCTGCAATTGCAGGCCAAATATGCGGCTGCAGCCAAACGCGGGGCAGATCCCAAGAGCGCTGGAACAGCCAATGCAGATTCAACCAGTGCGGATCCGGCCAATGCGTCTGAACCGATGCCGGCGGCAGGTGGGGCATCGGCGGATGGCTCTGCCGCCGATGCTGCTCAGTCACCGTTTGATGCGCCGGCTACCACTACCGATATGAATGCGTCACCGTTCTAGGTTATGATTGGGGCCGGGATCGCCCCACATGATGAACGAAGGATGCACCACTAGAAGAGGAAGTTCAATGTCCTATAGTCCTGTACGGCCAGCCAAAAGCTCAGTTGTCATAGCTGATGGAGAGCCGCTCGACCTGGGCAACCGAGAGTTAGCCGCCTTTTTGGCGTGGTTGGTACCTGGCGCTGGTCACTACTATCAACGGCGATATTTGAAGTCGGCAATCTTCTGTATCGCAATCATGAGCACGTTTTTGCTGGGCATGTTGGTCGGTGGTGGCCGTTGCGTCTATGCATCCTGGAATCAGGTCGACGCGCGGTGGCAATATGTTTTGCAAGCGGGTGTTGGCTTGCCTGCTATGCCGGCCGCTTATCAGGCATATCGAGTCGGCAAGGGCTTGCCTCCGGCCATGGGCGGCTTTATGGCCCCCCCGAACTCTGTCGCCGATCTCTCGGAGTGGAATGAAAAGTCATCGTCCGGGTTTGACATGGGGACCTTGTACACGATGATTGCAGGACTGCTAAATATCCTGGTTATTTTTGATGCTTGGGGTGGTCCTTTGCCTCCGCCGGTCAAGCCGACGCGTGGCAAAGACGATAACGATGCGGACAATACCGAATCGCCGCCTGGCGAAAAAGCAGTTACAGAAAACACAGTTGCAGAAAACCAAGTCGCCAAAGCCAGCCCCGTTTGACCAAGGATGAGTTTGATGGGAAAGATACACGAGGCGGTTAAGACCTTTAATAGTACGGTGCGGACCGTATTGGCGGCTGGTCTGGTGGGTATCCTCGGCGCCGGAGGCTTTTATGGCTATTCAGAATATAGCAAGCATGAACGGGCGCTGGCCACTGCCAACGCCCAAGCTACTCAGCTCAAGAGCGAAGTCACCAAGCTCAATAACGAAAAGACTTTGCTGAACGCTGAGCTCAAGCAGAAAATTGAGCAACTAGAAAAACTTGAGACGTCGTTGCGGCTACTCAAAACCGATCAACGCCTGGCGCGGTTGGAAGTGCTGGGACTGGATCGCAATGCCGAAGACAAAGTCATCAAGAGTCGGTTGCAATTCATCGAGCTATCACCCAGCGGCGATCCCATTTCGACCCCCAAGAAATTTGAGTTGCCCGGCGACCTGATTTACATCGATAACTGGGTGATCAAGTTTGACGATGCCTACGTCGAAAAGGCGGACATCCAGCGCGGCACGTCACTCTGTTTATTCAAACGCATCTTCAGCGAACAACAAAAGCCATCGGAAGGTTTCCAGTTAGACGAAATTGGTATGCGTCCACAAGCCTATGGTCGCGGCGGTCAGATGAGTGCCTTTGAGAAACAACTTTGGACTGACTTTTGGCAATTCGCCAACGACCCAGTGGCCGCCAGCAAGATGGGTATACGTGCTGCCAATGGTGAAGCCGTGTCGATTCAAGTCCGCGAAGGCAAGAGTTACGCGATTGAGCTGCGCGCCTCCGGCGGATTGTCAATTACGCCGGTGGAATAGGTTAGCGCAGCCTCAAAGATACATCTGCGCGCCAGCGGTCTGCTGCAACAATAACTGGCTGACCCGGGCAACTGGTTCTTGAAAAACGTTGGGGTGATCGCACCATTGGACGACGCGCTGATGCAACTGCTCGGCGTTACCTGGTTCGAAGCACAGCGGCTGACAATGTTCACCAAACCGTGAACGTACGGCGGGGCAATCGCAGGCGAGAGTCGGTAAGCCGGATTGAATCGCCGTAGGCATGATACAGGCTAATCCCTGCGTGGAACTGGGCACAATGCACAAATCGGACGCCATCAGCACGGTGTCTGGATCTTCGAAATTGCCAACCAATAACACTTCTTGTTTCCAGCCTCCGCGACTGATCAGCTCATGGAACCGTCTGCGTTCTGGTAGGTCGCCGACCAACCACAAACGCATACCGCGGCGCGCTTCCAGGATCGGTGCCAAAGTGCGAACGACCAATTCTACCTCGACGTTTTTTATTGGATCGGTAAAGCATACGCATAATCGATCATCGCTACGCAAGTGCAAATCGTAATTGATATCTGCCAACGAGCGGCGCGCGGAGGCTCGCGTCTGTCCATCGCGTTGAAACTTGGGAAAAGGGCCATCGGGTATCAGGTCGATGCGCTGCGGCGTAACTCCCGCAGCAATCAACTCACGCCGTGCGTGCTCGTGCGGCACAATGACCTTCGCCGCCTGTTTGCACGCAGAAAACGTACGTTGCCGAAGCCGATCGCTCAACGGCCCGATGCCTTCCAGCGTATCGAATCGCAGGACCACCTTGGGCAGTTGATTGGAGCGAGCGAGCAGAGCGGG
>JADLDX010000836.1 GCA_020846515.1 Pirellulaceae bacterium | reverse complement strand
GAAGCATTTTAGAAGCGGAACGGCGCAAGCCGTCCGGTATATCCCGGTAGTTATAGGAACCGGAGGGCTTGCGCCCAACCGCTACAAATGCCGGGTTTCACGAGCAAAAATGCTTCACAGCGTTGCCCTTGCGGTAAACGGGATGAATCAATCTGGGGCTTGTTAAGCACGTGGACGCGTCGAAATGTTTAGGGAATTCATCGTCCAAACACAGGACGAATGCACATTGCCCATTTGGTAGTACTAATTCAACGTTCCAGGAAAGAGCGTCAATCATCACTCAACCGGCATCATTCCCTATGACCACGCCAATCCAACTCCGCAACTACCTGGAACTGATTCGTTTCAGCCATACAGTGTTTGCTTTGCCGTTCGCCCTTTTGGGTGTAGTCTTGGCCGCAGTGGTGCCTCAGTCAATCGAGCCTACGGGTGGATTGTTGCTCTGGAGAACCGGGGCAGTGATTGCGTGTATGGTGACGGCACGTTCTGCGGCGATGGCTTTTAATCGCCTGGTAGACGCAGCCATCGATGCTCGTAACCCACGAACTGCGACCAGGCATCTACCCAGCGGCCGATTATCCAGTTCAGGCGTGTGGGCGTTTTTTGGTTTAATGACCTTGGGCTTCATAGCCAGTTGCGCTTTGTTCTTGCCCAACTGGATTCCGCTGGTTGGAGCTGTGCCGGTGTTGGCATGGATCTGCGGTTACAGCTATGCCAAGCGTTTTACCAGCGCGGCGCACCTCTGGTTAGGTATCGCGCTGGCGCTTTCTCCGGTTTGTGCCTGGCTGGCCGTGCGTGGCGAGCAGGTGCTGATGGATCCCAGTGATATTGGACCGGCCGTAGGCTTAGCTTTGGCCATTGCCCTGTGGGTCATGGGCTTTGACATTGTTTATGCTTGTCAGGACGCTGGTTTCGATCGCGAGCAGGGATTGCATAGTGTGCCGGCCAGATTCGGAGTGTCTGGCGCGCTCAAAGTTGCCGCCATCGCTCATTCGTTGATGTTAGTGGTGCTGGCCGCTTGGCCCTGGTTTTTTCCGCAATTGCAGTTAGGCGCGGTGTACTTTGGTTGCTTGGCCGTCGTCGCCGGTTTGGTGATCGTGCAGCATCGCTTAGTTCGCCCTGATGACCTTGGGCGGGTCAACGTTGCCTTTTTTCATGTCAATGCGATCATCAGCTTTGGTTTGTCCGCTGCGACTGCCCTGGATGCTTGGCTGTTGTAGCCACGGCACTCTTTGTAGCCCCGGCACTCCGTGACGGGGTTCTTGGCTTTTGCAGGTCGATACAGAAGAATAATGGACGAGTCGCGGAGCGATTCGTCTACATGACGGGTCCCCGAGTCGCGGAGCGATTCGGCTACATGAAGCCGACGAGTCGCGGAGCGATTCGTCTGCGTGAGCGATTCGGTTACATCCTCTCTTCGCGCCGCCGGGCGGAAATTCTAAAAGCTATTGGACGAGATCCTTGTCGAGCGGCTTACGAATGGAGTCCAAGCAGATGCGCGCAATAGCAATTACTTCGGGGTTGGCCTTAGCCCTGGTGGCCGGATCGTGGTTGAGCGGTTTCGGACAGCAGACATCCGGCGCGCAGGGCGGTCCGCCTGAGGCCGGGATCCAAGTGCTATCCACCCTGCTTCCCGGCGGAAACCAACAAATCGTAGTTTTTGATTCGCGCCAACAATCGATGGCTGTCTATCAGATCCAAGCCACCGGCAAGATCCAACTGACCAGTGTCCGCAAAATCCAGATGGATTTGGCCATCGAGCAGTTCAATGCCGTTGAACCATTACCGAGCGAAATGCGTTTGATGCGGCAATAAGCCTGAAAACTCTAAGCCCTTTCCCGGGAGGTCGACGCTCCTGCGGAGACACGTTTCCGAACCATCCGACTACCCATGCCAGTGGCGCTCGCCCAGCGCAGGCCGAAGGTGCCATGGCCAAGGACCTTTGGCATGGCCAATCAGTTGCGATTTGCGGCTTGCCTCCTCCGGAGCGTCGGCCTCCCAGGCTGATAACGACTTAAAAGTGATGCGACCTGCCCCGAATTGCAGCTGGGGCGGATTATCCGTGGGGGGGTAGGTGTTGGAGGCTCCCTTTCAAAATTCTGGTGGGAAACTTGCTGGCACATTTCGCAAATCCAAGAATTTGGGTTAGTATAAAAACTTGCCCAAAGGTCGTGGGCTACATTGCATTTATCTCGTCGCGAGCGACCTAAACACAGAATTCCCACTCGACTGCCAAGGATTGCGCGGTCTCATCGGGCTAGGGATTGGCCGTCAGCCGATTGTCCCGAAGGAGTTATCGCAGAATGTCTAGCAACTTCATTCCGTTGGAAGAAGCTGCCAAGAAGCTTGGCGTGACCACTGATGAACTCGTAGAAATGCGCTCACGCGGCGATATTTTCGGCTATCGAGACGGTGCTAGCTGGAAGTTCAAGCCTGAAGAACTCGATCGCGTCCGCAGCGAGCTGCAGGGTGACGCGTTGGATGAAGATCCAGCCGGTTCCTCAATTTTGGTAAGCGAACACGACGTTGGTCCCGCCGGTAGCAAGTTGGGCAGCACGATTGGTAGCGATATCCAATTGGCCACCGACGACGGTGCAGACATCGATAGCGATGTCTCTTTAGTGCCTGATCCAGGTGGTGGCAGCGATGTTAAGTTAGTTGCTGGTCGAGCCGCATCAAGCGCGTCCAATGACCTGGATTTAGATGACGACGAACTGGTTGTCTCCGGTGGCAGCAATATCCTCGGCGGTGGCAGCGACATCAAGCCCGGCAGTTCTAACCGCCTGAGCGAATCCGATCTGCGTCTTTCATCGGATGACGATGACGATGATGAGCTTTCGCTTCAATCCGATGATGACTTGGGCGTGAGCCCTGGTTCTGGATTGGGTAGCGGAATTGTGCCTGGCAGCGGCTTGGGCAGCGATATAGAGATTGGCAGCGATATTGCGATCGAAGGTGGCTCGGACCTCATGGCTGGCCTGAGTCCAGTGACCAGGCCTTCGCGCGGGGGATCGGGCAAGGATCTATCGCTCAACGACGATGACGATTTAGTTTTAGGCGGCGGTAGCGATTTGGCGCTAGGCAACGACAGCGGCATCAATTTAATGAGCCCGTCGGACAGCGGTATATCGCTAGAAGATGAACCGCTGGACCTGGCTGGCAGCGGTATATCCGGTCTGGATCTGGCCGCTGAAGGATCCGACGCAAGTGCATCTGGCTTAGCGGGTGCCTCTGGAGCTGGCTCGGGAGTCGAGTTCCCTCAAGGGGAAGAGTTCCAACTATCGCCCTCCGGTTCGATGGACACCGACGATGACAGTGGCTCCCAAGTCATCGAACTAGAAGACTCGTCCGAATTCGGCGATGCGGCAGTAGCCTTACCGGCCGATGATGGTGGATTTGGTGCCGAAGGTTTTGGTGCTGACGACGGATTTGGCGGAGCCGCATTAGGCGCTGCGGCCGGTGCTTCCGGCGGTGCTGTCGTCATGAGCACGCCCGATGTACCGTTTCAAACCGGTATGGTCCTGGTGCTGCTGGGCATTCTCATGATCATGGGCATGTCTGGCATTCTGGTATCGGATCTGGTGCGCAATATGTGGCAATATGCCGATGGTTCGAGCGATTTGAGCAGCGGCTTTACAAAAGCCATCGTGAGCATCATGGGTGGAAAATAAACTCGACTGAAACGCGGTGACCACCGTTGCCGCTTATACTTGAACAAGTATTAAAACTCGCGGAGGGCCTTGGTTTGCGCAAACGACCAAAGCCGACTGCGAGTTTTTCATTAGACACCCCGGATCATGGAAAGGATCGACGGCCGTGACAGTCCCGCCAAAGCATTCGCTCACGCATTCACAACTTCTGCAGCTCAAGCGTTGGAACACTCCCACGATCTACAACGGTTGGGAGCAGGTCACGGAGCAAGACATCGCTCATTCGGCGTTTAATATCGAGGAGACTCGAGATTTTATGCCACAGATGGGCCCCATGGTCGGATATGCCGTGACGGTGGTGATCGAGCCAAGTCAGCGAAAGCATCGCACGGCCAACCCCAATGCCTGGCACGACTATCGCGATTATGTGGCAGCACAGCCCGGCCCGAAGATTGTCATCGTGCAGGACCTGGACAAACCGGCAGTACTGGGCTCGTTTTGGGGCGAAGTCAATGCCAACGTGCATGCCGCCTTGGGTTGT
The DNA here is from genome assembly GCA_020846515.1 of Pirellulaceae bacterium. Taxonomy (GTDB): domain Bacteria; phylum Planctomycetota; class Planctomycetia; order Pirellulales; family Pirellulaceae; genus Aureliella. The sequence continues at coordinate 1,438 of JADLDX010000836.1, read as the reverse complement.
GTGGGTACGATTGTTGACGGTGCAATTCGCGATGTCGACGAAATGACCTCGGCTGGATTTAAAGCGCTGGCTCGTCGCTTATGTGTGGGCCATGCTTTTTCAACTCCAGTGAGTTGGGGCGAACCAGTTGAAGTCTTTGGTACGACCATCCAGCCGGGGCAACTGGTGCATGCTGACAAGCACGGGTTCATGGCCATTCCCCCCGAGGATGAAGCGTGGTTGCTGGAAGCCTCCCGCGCGATGGATCAAGCCGAATGCGACACGCTGATTGCTGCCGCCAGACATTCGGCTGGACGACCGATGGCCGAGACCCTAGCGGCACTGCGCGAGGCATCGCTGCGGTTCGCGCAGATCAAGTCCCAAGTCAAACGCCCTTAGCCAGTGTTGCTCGAACGCTTACCAATTGTTGTCTAGTTGTTGAAGCGGAATCGGCGCGAGCCGTCCGGTTCTTCCGTTTTCTAGCGGTACGGCGCAAGCCGTCCGGTTCTTCAACGGAATTTCTAGTTGATTACCGTACGGCTCGCGCCGTTACGCTACAAAGTATGTGCCATTGGCTCTGCGAAACACCGGGCAGCTTGCGCTGCTCCGCTTAAATTGGAACGGTATGTGTTTACTGGCCAGGCAGCCCTTTCATCCCTTCGTTGATGTCGAAGTGTTGATAGTCATGCACCAGCCAGCGCTCGCCCTCTTTGAAGAAATAAGCTCGAACAAAACGTCGAATGCCATTGGCCGTCTGCTGATGGGCACTGATGGAGACCGCGACATAAAACTCAGCAATCGCTGAAGGCGGGTTGCTCGTCGAATCGACTTCGATGCTCTTCACACCGGTGATGCGAGCTTCGGAGAATTTGTAGCTCGGCAGTTCCGTCCGGGCTCGGTTCAGTCCCGATGTCGCCGCCGGATGAATAAAGCGCATGACGGCCGGCAAGTCGTTTGCTTGGACGGCGGCCGCCACTTTTTGCAGCGTATCGTCGAGCTGCTCGCGATCGGTCTGAATCCATTGACTCATTCCGATCAAGAGCATGGTGATCAGCAAGAGAACCACCGCTGAGTAAAGCGCGGCGGAGAAGCCACCTTTGATCCAAGTGATGAGAGCGATGAGCGTTAGCGCGATGCCGGTCACACCCACCAAAACCGGACTTTCGAACAGCAGTTCTGACATGTTCGGGCCCCTTTGCACATCGTCACTGGTTGGTGTTCTTGAAACACAGCCGACGCTCAAGCCCGACGCTCAAAGCCAAAGTGTCGACGTGCTTCAATGATCTTACGCCACACGCAGGTAGTCGGGCAAGCGTCGGACGCGACCGGTGCGATCGACGCAGGCAATGCGACTGACCGCTTCGACGATCGATGTGGCATCGTCGCTGCGCACTAATCGGTAGCCGTGCCGAATGGTGGCTCCACGAGCTTCCAGGACGCGCGTGGTCAATGTCAGCAG
>JADLDX010000835.1 GCA_020846515.1 Pirellulaceae bacterium | reverse complement strand
GTTATCGCTGTATGTAACCACGGTCCATCTCTGCGATTCTCTTTCCTCTTGCGGTGTAGAATTCCATCTTGGTCGACGCATGATGCGGCGCGGGCGTTACCTGTGGCGCTATCTGCGTATTGAAAGCTTGGATGAGCACGAGGAAATCCGCTACTTTTTTATTACGATGAATGTGCCTTAATCCCGAATCGGACGTGTCGACGCGCTTAGGTTGTCCAAGTCGTATATCGTCTCGTCAAGAGAGTTGATTCTCGTCGGCAGCGAAGATAAATCTCCGCCAATGGCAGGTGGCAACCGATCGAGGGGAGTTCAAGCAGTTGGTCTAGTGCACTCAGCTCTGTCAGCAATCAATCTTCAGCTCCTTGATGCGTTGGCCTTGGACCCAAAAAACTATTTTGTTCAAGTGTTGATAAAAAACTTTCAAAATTTCTTTCGCTACAGCGCTCTGTTTTCCGCTCAACCGCACCTAGTGAGCATAGGTAATGTTCAAGATTGATCGTAGTGGTCTAAAACAGAAGGACGGAAGAGATGCGTTTACCAGTCAAGTGGTTCATGGTGGCCCTAGTCGTTGTGGCTTGGCAGATCGCCAATTGCCAGGCAGCGATCTATGTGTTCGGGGACAGTTTGTCTGAAACAGGTAATTTCTACGTAGCGACCGGCGGTGCGTTTCCACCTTCTCCACTCTATTTCGAGGGCCGCTTCTCCAATGGCCGGGCTTGGGTAGAGCACTTTGCCAGCGTTACTGGAGAACCTATTCCTACACCTAGCTTTCTAGGCGGCACGAACTTTGCCGTTAACGGCTCTCGCGCGGCTGGAGTGTCGCCGTACGGTACGCCGGATCTAACCGAACAAGTTTCAAGCTTTCTTTTAGCCAGCGGGGGCACCGCCAATTCAGAAGATATCTTCGTTGTTTGGGCAGGCGCCAACGATATCTTTTTTGGTGCCAGTGCCGGCGAAACCAATTTCATACCCAATGCGATTGAGGCGATTGGATCGTCGGTCGCAGCCCTCTACGCAGCGGGTGCACGCAACATTGTGATTCTAGATCTGCCACCGCTTGGGCAGACCCCATTCTTCATTGGCACCATGTCTTCCAAGCAACTGAATGCCGCGACCAACGCGTTCAACTCTGCGCTCTCCAGCTTGATCCGCGGCCTGCGTCACCAGTTGCCTAAAATGAAAATGGTGGATGTAAAGATCAGTCGACTATTTCAATCCATCGCGCAGTCACCCCAGTTGTATGGCCTACAGAACACAAGGGACTCAGCCACCCTCTTCGATCCCGTGACTGGGATTGGCTATGCACTGAGCCCAGGGGTGATTGCTGACCGCTATCTGTTTTGGGATAGCGTCCATCCCTCCGCTCGAGGTCATAAAATCATTGCCCTCTACGTGTGGCTGGAGTTCAAACTGCAGTGCCTGGGGCGTTAAACAGACGCACGCATGCCTCGAATGGTCTACGCCAACGGCGATGTATTCCCCGTTGGGGTATCCATCGCCGGTGGCATCGTGAACCCGGGGTACGCGGCAACGCCGCGTACCCCGGGCTTTGGAATACAACGCCGTTGGCGTAAATGCCATTCGTTGCGAACGTACCGAGTAGGGCCAGGGACGCAGCTCATCAATCGGTGCCACCGGACGCCAGCGCGTGGCGGCGTCTGCGGTCCGTCTATTACTTCATGTGTAAAGTATTTTATCGGTGGCGTGAAACATCGATCGTCGTGACGAAACCTCCAGACGCCTGCGAACAGCCTGCCGGCTACCAGTCGCCGACTTTTACTTCACCAATAACCTCGCTAGTGTCTCGGCTAAAGCGGCTAGCGATTCATCGTTGGGCAGCGTGACCTGTAACTGCGGTCGGCCTTGAGCATCGCGCTGCACGCACTGCGATAGGTTGGTGGAAATCGCATCGACGGTCTCTTGTGGTGCGGGGGCGCCTTGGCCTAATAGCTGGCTGACCAGGTTGAGCGCCGCGCCGAGCAACTCACCACCGGCAGAGGCGACCTTCTCGCGTTTGGCTACTAAGTCTTCGGATTCGGCTTCTGCTTCAGTGCGCACCGATTCATCGATCGGCGCTGTTGGCTTGACACCTGTCAATCGTTCCAGGCGACGTTTGAGCGCCTCGATGCCGCCTTGTAAGACGACTTCGTCGACATCGCTGTCTACATCTAGCGCAGCCAAGGCCAAATCATGCTTGGCAGCCAGCGTTTCCAACATGCGTTCTTCAATGGTGCCTTCAGTGACCAACAAATAGACCTGAACCGGATTCTTTTGCCCCATGCGATGAGCCCGCGCGATACGCTGCTCGAGGATGGCAGGATTCCATGGCAATTCGACATTGATGACCGTGTTCGCTGATTGCAGGTTTAAACCGGTCGAGCCAGCGTTGGTCATCATGATGCAGCGACAAGTCGGATCGGTCTGGAACTCATGCACGATCTGCTGGCGCTTCTTCTGTGGCACACTGCCCTCCAGACGCACAAAGCGAATGCCATGCTTGGTCATCAATGGCTCGATCAAGTCGAGCATGGTCGTCCATTCGCTGAAGAGCACGATCTTGCGCGAAGCCTCGTCGGCCATCTGCTCGAGCAACTCGTCCAGCGTCTCTAGCTTGCTCGAAAAACCAGGTGCTTCTTTATCACATAAGAACGTGCTATTGGCGGACATGCGGGCCATCAACAAGTGCTTCTGCAGCATCAGTAAATCGATTTCTGTCAAATAGGCCTTGGCGGCGATACGCGACGCCAAGGACACCTGATGCTCCGACATTATCAGTTGCTCTTCAGTTGGCCGAATGCGAACGATTTCTGTTGTCCGTTCGGGCAATTGCAGTTTGACGCTGTCCCGCGTTCTGCGCAGCAGGATCGGCTTGAGCGTTTCACGCAGCACGTCCAATTGGCGATAGCCTTGCGTGCGTCCATCGTCGTCGACCATGCGGTGTTTGTGAAAGAAGCGATAGGCGGGCCCCAGCGACTGGGCATTGACGAAGCTCACCACCGTGAACAATTCTTCGAGCCGATTCTCCAGCGGCGTACCAGATAGCACTAAAGCAAAGCGTGACTTGAGACTCTTGAAGGTCCGCGATGTTTTAGACTCCCAGTTCTTGATGCGTTGGCCTTCGTCCAGCATGATCAAGTCCCACTTCACGGTCGACACGGTCGATTCATCGCGCATGATTTGTTCGTAGTTGGCGATCGTAAAAAATTGATCGTCCTGATACTGGGCCACGCGTTCTGGACCGCTGCCCAAGACGATGCGATGGCTGCGATTGGAGAAGCGGCCGATCTCCGCCGCCCATTGGCTCTTGAGCGACGCAGGACAGACGATCAGCACTCGCTCAATACCGGCCAGTCTGGCAAACAGTTCGGCAGTTCCGATACCTTGAATGGTTTTGCCGAGCCCCATGTCGTCCGCCAACACGGCCCGCCCCGCACCCACTGCGAACGCGATCCCATCCAGCTGGTAGGGCAGCAACTCGGCTTTCAATAACTGTTTGCGCAGGGGATGCTTCTCTGGATTCTGCCGAATCTCCGCCGACTGAGTTGTCAGGCGGGCTTGCAACAATCGTTGCTGGATAAACTCTTCGGCGTCTGGGTAAATGTTGACGCTTGCGTCCATGCGTTCCAAGGCCTTGACCAGTTTCATACCGCGACTGACGTCGGTGATGGTTTGATCCCTGACCTTGTGAACGATCGCTTCTACTTCTTCCGGCAACTGTTCAGGTAGATTGAAGCGCAGGCCCAGCGGCTCTCGATAGTCGACAGACAGCGAGATGTTTTTGCGACGATAGGGCTTGGCGAGCTGTGCGGCATTGAATTTTTTGGGCAGCTTTTGCAGGACGTGCAAGATGTGTTTGCAAGTGCCCAAGTGGTTGGTCTTGAAGTCTGGGCAGGAGCAGTACGACTGTCCAACCTCGCGGCCGCGAATGGAAACACGGTAACTCTTGCCTGACTCCAGGCTGGTCACCGTGTAATCGCTCCATGGCGTTTTTTCATCCTGAGCTTTCACGCGCATGCGTTCGGTCTGGGCCCGCAGTTCGCGTTCGGCCAGTGCGCGCAACAACAGTTCTTTTTCGGTCAAGTTCTCCAGTGGCTCTCGCAAGTCTGGGACTTCCGCAAGTCCGAGTACCAACTTGCTTTCCAGCACAGTTGCCAGCACCGCCGCCGTATGCAGGCAGCTACCATGGCAACAATCACAGTTCAGTTGCAGGCTTTGCGATCGAGTCGTTTGCTCAACGATCGTGACTCTCACCAGGCCGCCAGGTGCTTCCGGATCGACGAACTTGGCCACCAACGTATCGACCAGCAGGTTTATATCCTTGATCGGGTCGATCGGAAAGCGATTGGCTTGGCGAAGCATGGCCTCACCGTCTGCCCCATGCAGCCGACAAGCGGCTCGGTAGGTCATTTGGCTCAAGCGGTCGCGCAGAGTCAAGCGGCGAGTGACACGATGCGTGCTCTTGTTCGACTTTTTACTGAGAGACTTTTTTGTGCTGAGCGATTTCCTGGCGCCGGCAGACTTCGTCGCGGTGACGGACTTCGTCGCGCGGACAGGCTTGGCTTGAGAGCGAGTTTGGACGGTTCGTTTGCTTGCCGGTTTAGTCATGGTACTTCCCTGAACGATGATAAGGCGATAGATCAAGCAGTTTGGTCACGGCGCAATCATACCAAAGGCCATCCATCTTTGGGCTTAGGCCAGGCTAAGCTACTCGGCAAGTCGACCGGTCCAGTTCTTTCGCACTGGCGGGCGATGGATAGTCGACCCTCAGGCTCCGAATTTGGTTTCAAGCGACACATTCCGCCGTTAGAATGGATGTTTTAACGATCGCTCTTCTGCATTGCTCGGAATTCTCAAAATGTCAGGCACGAACCCACAAATTCCTTCCGCCAACGGCGAACCGGCTTGGGAAGCGGCGTACATGCTGCCGGCTCAGGGCGATTGGAACGAGGAGGATTTCCTGCGGTTGCACACCAACCGCATGGCCGAGCTTGTCAACGGACGTCTGGAGATTTTGCCGATGCCGACGTGGCTTCATCAATTAATCCTCGATTTTCTACTCGAGCGAATCAAAGAACATCTACGCAAAACAAACTGCGGCGGCAAGATTCTAATGGCACCGCTACCCACACGCCTGTTTGCCAGAACGATTCGCGAGCCTGATTTGCTATATGTCAAGCAGGAAAACCTTCCGAAGGACATCCGTGGCTATCCCGACAAAATTGACTTGGCGATCGAAATCGTCAGCAGTGGTACCGAAGCGCGTCAGCGGGATTACGTTGATAAGCGAGCCGACTATGCCAAGGCGGGTGTCGCCGAGTACTGGATTGTCGATCCCGACGATTCCCTCGTGACCGTTCTTGTCCTGACCGCAGGCGAGTACCAGGTCGCTCAGGAATGCCGACCAGACGACATCGCCCGTAGCGTGTTGCTGAGCGGGTTGGAGATCCCCGTCAATCAGATCTGGGCTCTTGCAGACGAGTCTTGAGGTTCGTAGATAAAACGCAGCCGATGGGGCACTTATTTCTCAACCGCAGGATGGGGAACGCTTACTAGACTAGTAAAGTAAGCGGAGCAGCGCAAGCTGCCCGGTGGTGCGTCGAAAAACACAGCCAGAACCGGACGGCTCGCGCCGATTCCGCTTTAAGTCGATCGAAGATTGAACGGCATTGGTCTTAACGGCAAGTGGCATGGCAACAGGTACAAGCGATCGATGATTGGAACAGCATGGCTGGTTCCTGCACGTCTACACAGCCGCTATCGCTCACAAACTTGGCTTGCAGACTCTCCATGTTATTAAGTCTGAAATCGATCAGATCCTTATAGGGCCAGGTCGGGTAAGCAGGCACTCGACGAATGCTCTCGTACACCAGCTTGGTTTGGCGAAATTTGCCTTGCTTGACCAAGGCATCGCCCAGTCCATACAAGGTGCCGTCGACGTTGTGCGGTGGACTCGGCTGGAGGCAAAATCCACCGCTTGGCAGCGGGTGGCTACCTAGGCACTTAGTGGACAAAAAGCTGGAGGAAATTGAACAGGTGCATGGCCCGATCGCCGAAGGCATAGGCTAAGACTAGTTCGACGATATTGGATTGCCCTAGATCGTGTGCGGACTTTTGAAGCTCGGCGATCGAGTTCTGAGCCGGTGTATGGCACGCTTGCACATACCGGAACATGCGCGGACGCCATAGCTTTTCATACTCTTTCTCGATTAGTTTTTCGATCCGTGCGTCCACTTTCTTTTTGAGATAGAACGGTACTGCCAAGGCGACAAAAGACAAGACGGCCAGCAAGCTCCAGATCACTAACATGGCGCCCCAATAGGACCAGCCAAAGGTCAAGATGAGTGGGCCGAGCCAATAGACCAGCAGTGGAGTGCCGTACAGGCGCGCTCGCAACCAGTAGATGCGTGAGGAAATCTCCTCGACAGTTTTGACAATGTCGCTGACCGTAGCGTCGGCTTGCTGTTGCATCCGCAGTTGATTGACTTGGCCAAAGCCGACGCCCGTTTGTTGAGCTACGTCGCTGAGAATCAACATGCATAGCCATAGTGTGTCATAGTGCTTGGCTGTTTCGGATGCAGGAAATGTCTGCTGCCATCCATTGCCATTTCTAGCCAACTCGTCACAAAGAAGGGCGACTTCGGAAAGCGTCGCCAGCGAGTTGCCTTTGCAATAGGCGGCGATTAACTGGTCGACTTTGGCACCGACGGCTGAGTTGGCGATTTGCGAACGATCGTGATGGCGATACTTGAAGAGTGCCTTCAGCAACTCAATCTCTTCATCCATGCCGCTTGCCAGTTCACTGCCGTGCGCCTCGATGAACTTGAGCCTTTCTTCAGTCCACGGTAGAGGTGCCTTCCACATTGCCAGTCGCAGCACATGAATATAAAAGGCCAGCTTCGGTCGAAGGGAACGGTGTTTGAGCAACCGCTCGCATGTATCCAAAGTCTTGGCAAATGCCTCGAATTCTCCTTCATCGATCAAGCGATTCCAGAGTGGTTCAGTAACCCGGTAAAAATCATCGCCTGCCACTAACTTGGCAATGGTTTGTAGCGTAGCAGCGGCTGCTGATGGCTCAGTAAATGCTGAAAGATATTCGCTGACCAAACGCAGCAAACCTGGATCACTTGGGAACGCTTTGATACCCGTCAACAACCACTTCAGGTACATGTTGGACGAGGGTGATTCCACCAAATCGGAAAGGGTTGCCAACGCAAAGTATGTTTGCGGTGTTTTGGAAGCCTGGGCCTTTAGGCGTTGGTAGGTTTCCTCAGCAGATGCTTCGGTGTCGGGCAAATCCTCGCGGGCTTTGCGCTCACTTGAAGCGGGCTGATCTGGCCGAAGAGCGTCCGTGGTGGTCCAAGCATCGGCGGCTTGCCGCATCTGAGCCTCGACGACACCGTAGCGATTTTGGCCTTCCAGCAGTTCATATGCTTCGCGAATGCGCTGAAATTCGACAGGATGTGTTTCGGGTTTGTATTGCTTGATCAGCTTCCCGTAGGCGCGCTTGAGATCCTTGCGATCGAAGTTGGGTGCGAGTTCGAAAAAGGCAAGCGGTTGGGTCGGTAGCAGGGACCAATCGGCCATCTTAGTTCCCTCCGGACATCGATATCAGCCGCAGCAAAGCGCGAATAAGGAAGAAGACCAGCAGCCACAGGGGCCAACCCATTTCTGGCAGCGAGAAAGATATTCCGCTGCTGCCATCTGCGGAGGGTACATATCGGATTTTATGGTTGGCCAGTGTCTGGAACCAATCATGCTCCAATGCATACAGAATGGGGTGTTCGGCTTGGAGTTTTCGGACGGCATGTTTGATTTTCTTCAAGTGCTGTTTATCGCCGATGCGTGCCAGAAAAGATTCGCGGACATAGCCTGCGTCGGCTGGGGGTAGCACAACGGCCGTTTTGAAGGCCTCAAAAAGTTTTAAGTCCATCCAGCTCTCTTGCGACAACTTCGGGAACTCAGCCCGACAGGCCGCGGCAGTTCGCAATCTGCCAACCACGGGAGCCAATTCAGGTAGTCGCCTGACATCGATCATCTCGAGGCTGCGTTTCAATGCGTCCAGGGGCAACTTCCAAAAGCTAGTCTGAATTTCCGCTATCTGTTGCTTGGCCACCTGGCGCGCAGTCGCGATATCAACGTCATTTCCTTGAGCCTTCTTGTCCAACCGCTGCAAACGCAAAGCACGAGCCCGCAGGTCGATCAGTTGTGAGGCTTGCCACATTGGATTCAATTGAGAAGCCAGCGCCAGATAACGCTGACCAGAGCTCTTATTG
>JADLDX010000834.1 GCA_020846515.1 Pirellulaceae bacterium | reverse complement strand
TACTTGGCCTGGGCGCGCAATCCACAGTTGCAGGTGCGAGCCAACTAGCGCGAATATGGGGATGGTCCGAGCGATTGATCGGCCTGACCATCGTATCGATCGGCACTGGTTTACCCGAAGTTGTTGCCTCCCTCGTTTCGAGTCTTCGAGGACGAAGCGATGTGGCTATTGGTAATGTCATTGGATCCAACCTGTTTAATATTCTAGTGATCCTTGGCTTAACCGGCTTCATATCGCCGCTGGCAGTACAGCCGAGCATCGTCCATTCGGACGCATGGTGGATGTTGGGTACAACCGTGCTTCTACTGCCCATCTTGCTGAACGGACGGAAGGTCAACCGATGGGAAGGCGGCATTTTGGTGGCTGTCTATGGGGTATATCTGACCTTGCTTCTGACTGCGGGTGGCGAACCCGGCCCACCCTAGCCACGTCGATTAGTTCGATTCGGGTTACAGACCCGTTGGTCGTGAACAGGAGTTCGTCATTCCCGATGATCGTTACCAGACAACAACTCGGCTACTCCGATGCCAACGACTGCAAATGAATGCGTAGCTCGATGGAGTGGCCAGCGGGCTGTAGCAGAGTTTCCGTGATCCTGCCACCGATGAGCCCTGCGCGATATCGCATGACCTCCGATGCGAGCCGCGTGCAAGTGGGCTTACATCCAGCCTCAACCATCGGCGATTTACAATGAGATGCGTCGTCGATTATTTCTATGACTAACTCCTCGCCATCTTGGCTGATGCGCATGGTTATGCACGTCACTGCCGGACGCTGTACCGCATGTTCAACCGCTTCCTGCGCGATCCGGTATACATGAGTCGCGACAGTATTGTTGTGAATTTCAAGTGGCAATTCACAGTCTAGTTTGCATTTCAGACCAGTCAGGCGGATGGTCTCACTGTTCAACCGATAGAGAGCGGCCACAAACCCCTGCGAGTCGATTTGAACGGGCATAACACGCTTGCTCAGTTGCTCCACATTGCGCACAACTGTACTGACTCCGCTGGCCAGTCGATCGAGCACCAACTGCAGTCGATTATACTCTGGCTCCGATAATCTCAGCGAAGAGGGATCGACCTTTGAAGCCTCACTAACAATGGCCTTTAGTGTGTGGGCCAGCAAACTGATGCCGGTCAGCTCTTGACCGATGTTTTCTTGCAAATGGTGACCAATTCGACGCTGCTGTTCGCTGGCCAGCTCCAAGACATGTTGCTGTAACTTTCGTCGCGCAGATACGTCCCGCACAATACCCGTAAATGTTCGCGTTTGGCTGATCTGGCTTACGGACAAGTCGATGGGGAACAAACTGCCATCTTTACGTTGTCCCGTCAACTCTCTTCCGCGCCCTATGATTCGGGCACAACCAGTTTCCAGGTATCGCTGGATGTACATGTCATGCTCGCGACGGAACGGTTCCGGCATAAGCTGGCTTACGTTTTTCCCTATTAATTCCTCGATCGTGTAGCCGAACATTTCGCCAGTTGCCCGGTTGGCCGAAAGGATCAGGCCGTGTTCATCGATACTTAGAACGGCGTCGACTACGGCGCTGACTATCGATTGCAATCTAAGCTCGTGGCTATGCAGCGGATTGGCCATGCTGGATCATCTACGTCTTGCGGAGAAACACCGACGATTGCCGCGCAAAGCCATTCTGGATTTCGCGGCACGGGTGCCATTTTGATACGAGATGCTGACCGGCGACATCATGGCAATGCTGAATTTTTGATAGGGGAATCCACTACGTCCACCCTAATCTGCTTAGCCTCAAGCACTTACCAGCCAGGCCCGTTTCTGCGGGCGCAGCGGACCGGCGCGCGATAGCCCTGGTTTTTGGGGCAAGGGCCATATTCACCGTAATCTAAGCACGTCGACGCGTCCGATTCGGCTCGGAATGGCGGATTCCGCCATAACTTTCAGCGCGTCATGCACTTCGACCCCCAGCCATAAACGATTAAACTACGGGGTGTATGAGGGATTGTTTGGCGGAAGTCATCGCTGACGCCTTCTTCGACCAAGGAGTGCAACGTGCCAGCGCCTAAGACAATCGTGATAGTGGACGATCATCCGTTGGTTCGAGAAGGCATCGCCATGCGGCTGGAGCTGTATCCCGAGTTCCAGGTGGTCGGCCAGGCTGCGACTGAAGATGAGGCGGTTGCCCTAATCAAGCGAGTTAAACCCAACTTAGCCACTATCGACATCGCCTTGAAAGTGGGTGATGGCGTTTCCCTGCTGCGGGCGATCAAGCAATGCTCGCCCCAGACCAAGAGTCTGGTGATTACCGGTTTCCAAGAACGACTGTATGCCGAGCGATGCTTGCGTGCCGGCGCGGTCGGCTTCTTGAATAAGCAGGATTCCAGCGAACACTTGATTGAAGCTTTACGCACCATCCTATCTGGCAAACGCTATATCAGCAATTCACTGGCTGAACACTTGCTGACCATCTCTCTGGACGGCAACAAAGAAACAGAAGACCCCATCACCCGATTGAGCACTCGCGAACTGGAGGTTTTCCGATTGATTGGCGAAGGAATGTCCAGCGGCTCCATTGCAGATCAGTTATTCTTGAGTACGCACACCATCGATACCCATCGCGAAAACATCAAGCGAAAGTTAGGTATTACTACGGCGCCCGAGTTGGCTCGCCACGCCGTGACTTGGTTGCTGAGCCAGAAATGATCAAGCTGACACCTGAAGCCTGAAGCCTGAAGCCTGAAGCCTGAAGTTTGTACCCTTCCCCCTTTACCCCAACGCTGTGAAGCATTTTAGAAGCGGAACGGCGCAAGCCGTCCGGTATATCCCGGTAGTTATAGGAACCGGAGGGCTTGCGCCCAACCGCTACAAATGCCGGGTTTCACGAGCAAAAATCCTTCACAGCATTGCCCTTTTACCCAGTTGGTGAAATCATGCCTTCGCGAGTGGCAGGACCGCTGAATCAAGATCGCCATCCCACTTCGATTCATGATGGGACCCACGTCCTTAGTCGCAGTGAACCATCTGGCTACTTGTGTGCCACGAGTCATCCTGACCTGCTGGACCGAGTCGATCAGTTGCGGCGCGCCATACTGGCCGCGGAGCAGAAAACTGGTCCGGCGATTCGACGGCATACGGGTGAAGAGTTTCAGATGCTGGTCGATGGCTTGGTGCCCGGTTTGCTGATTGCGTTGGCGGGTTTGATGGCCACGACGGTCATCGGTGGCACGATTGGTGCGTTTTTTGGTGGAGTAGGTGCAGCGCCTGGAGCCGCGATTGGCTTTCAAGTGGGTATCCTGTTGCTCAACTATCTGGGCATAGGCTTTCTGGCCTATTATGTGATCGAGCGTATTGATCAGGTTATGGATGCCTTTGGACGCGGCTGCAGAATCGCATGGTACTCCTGTGGTGATAGTCAGAGCATTGATGCCGCGGCCAACGAATTCGCTGAAGGTGTGGGTATCTTTTTTCGGCTGGTTCTCCAAGCCATGGTGATCTATCTGCTGAAAGCGGCTAGCGATGCCAAGGTTTCCGCGGCCATTCGGGAACTCTCCGAATCGCGATTGTTCAGGTCCGCGCCCAAACTTCGCGAATGGTTATTGGCCAACTATCGCCGGTTGGCAGAAAAATTCGGCATGTCAGCCAGCATTGAGAACGCGGTCGAATTTGTACCTGCCAATATACGCTCTTACACGTATGACATGATCAACAATCCAGGCCCGTTGGCTCCTGGGCCAACCGCGACTGTTGACGCGATGAGGCGATCGGCGGCCGGAAACTTTATAGGTGGTAAGTATAACGAGATGATACTGACCAAGCCGACCGTACTCTATCGAGCTCAACCCGGCGCTGCCACTGTGGTGACCATCGGTGCAGCTGGAAACACAGCGACTAAATTGCCCACCTCTATCGGACGCTGGTTCGCACCCACTCCACCGCCCAGCGGAGCTATCGCTAGAATCGATAGCGCCTTGAAGCACTTCTGGATAGATGTCGATGGCGTGTTTACCGGCAGCTCCTCAGCGGAAATTGTATTGGCGGTGCGAATTCCTGCCGGCACCAAAGTCTACTATGGCCCAGTTGGTAGCCAAGGTAGCGTCTATGTGGGAGGTATGGACAAAATTCAAGTGTTCATTCCCAATCTCAGCGAAATCAAAGGCGTGCAGATCATCACTGAAACCCAAATTCAGGCCGCGCGAACGCAAGGCGTTATTAACGCCCTACAAAATCACGGTAGATAAGCACATGGACGCGTCCGTGCATCGTTTTTACAGCCAGGTCGTGATGGAACCAGCATGGTCTTCACTTTGAACCAGCAACCAGCAGCTATCATTTCCAGCCTGCATACGCAGGCCAAAATTGACACTTCTCGCTGATCGCCGGTGATGGTTTCTTCAAAATCGTACTCGTACTCAGTGAAACGGTTCTCCTACTCGTACTTTATTGGTGCTGCCATTCGAGTACGAGTACCGCCTGAGGCTGAGTACGAGTAGGAAAATGCCGTCAATTTGCTACTACCGTCGCGCGAATTGTTTTCGAGAGGCATCTGTCACCGCGTGGAGTGAATACAACTCTTGCGTGTTTTAACCTCGCAACCCACCTCACGGCTAACACAACACGCGCTGAAATGCATCCACGTCCACGATGCCCTGGGCTCGCAAGTACGCTTCTCCCTGCTCGACCAACCGCTGGCCCGCTGTGTTGTTCATTAGTTGCCCTCGACGACGCTCGGCTGCGGCAGCGCAGGCTCGAAATCCGATTCGATAAAAGTTCTCGCTGGCTTTACTCAACGACACTTCTGACTCTTGGAAACGTGATTGAGCTTCGAAGATCACGGCTTGTAAACGGTGAATGAAGGGTTGGACCCACGTGCCAATTTCTCGCTTGAGTCGCTTGAGATCGCCCAAGGCGTAACGCAGAAAATAGCGATCACCACTGAGCTTAAACTCGAGGACTGCACAGCGCGATCTCAGATCGATCAGGCTCACACGTGCAAACTGATTTTGCAGTTGCATGGAATTGCGAAATAGCGACCAATTCTCCACAATTCGCCGCCAGGAAGCTAAGCCCTCTCCTCGATACAAATCGATTTGAGCTTGCGAGTAAAGCATGGATACGTGCCGCTGCTGGAATTGTTTGTAGGGCACGATCTCCTCTAAACGATTCAGCCCGGCTTGCGCTAAATCGGGTTGATTGGCTGCCAACTGCAATTGAGGCATACCAGCACTGCTGATGCTGGATAACAAGAATAGATCGCCTCTCTCTTGGGCATCTAGTTGATAGAGATCGATGCAACGCTTGAGGGAACAGAAGTCACCTATATGCATGTAGGCCCAAGCGAGCAAGGAGCGGGCTGTGGTGAGTTCCCACCAGGCTTTGGGAATACTGGACGAGAATAGTCTCTCGGCTTCGATCAGTGAAGGCAGTGCATCAGGCATACGAACTTGCAAAAATGCCGTGCCCCCTTTGGCCAAATGCAGCATGCCCAGAGTATCAGAATCCGAACTGGATGCAGCAAATTCAGTGGCTAAGCCCAGCAGCTTTTGCACACGATCATTCGTCTTTGGACCAGGTGTCGCCGATAAAATAGATTCAAGCGACAGCGCTCGGGCCAGGCGTTTGGGTTCACCTGCGGCGAGCGCCGCTCGCAGGCCCTGAGTATGCAGGGCTGCGACGGCCACCGGCTCCTGAAAGGAAAGACCTGAAACGGCGGACCACATGACATCAATGCGTTGCAGTTCATAACGCGAACCTTGCGCTTCCTGACGCAGGGAAATTTTCAGGCCTTGCAATCCCAAGCGAAACCTTTGATAGATCAATGAGCCGACCAATACCAGGAACTGCTTGGGAAAGTACATGCCGTTACTTGCCAGGACAGCTCTGACCAACAAGCGACCTTCATCCGTGTAGCCACTGATGCAATATTGCCGAGCCGCTGCGAGCCGCAGTTCGAGTGCGTCGGCTGGCGGAGCAACTGCGGCGGCACTCAAGAGTGCTTCGGCGGCTTCGCCGCCACGCCCTGCTTGGCTGCATGCTTCGCCAAGCGAACGCATTAACTCATAAGCGACTTCAGGCGACGGTGATAACTCAAGGGCGCGGCGATAGTGTTCAATGGCTTTTTCAAAAGCAAACACTTTTTGCGCGTTCTTGCCAGCCAACTGGAGATACTGGCCAGCGAGTTGGGGCTGATTGCCCGCATCAAAATGATACGCCAGTGTTTCAGGCGGCGTGGACGCAGATTTCTCAAGCGATAGGGCCAAATTGGTGTGCATCAACTGCCGCTGTGCCTGCGGTAAAGCTGAAACAATGCTTTCACCAATGCGGTCATGAAAGACCGTCACCTTGTGTTGCAGGGTGTCGCGATCCGAACGCAGCCAGCGGTTGACGCACAGTTGATGTATCTGCCGCTCGTCAACTGTGCGCACGCCAATCGCGTCGCACACCAGTTCGAGCGGCACAGGCTGCCCTGCAACGGCCACCATGGAAACTAATTCTCGAGCGTTATCAGGGAGAGAATCAATGCGATCGCGCAGCACGCTGCTCAATGACACTTTTTCTCCGCCGACCTCTGCGGTCGTCTTATGATCCGTTGGTTGAGAGCCAATGGCATGTCTCACCAGTTCTTGCACATAAAATGGCATGCCTCCCGACTCCGCGGCGATCAGTTCTTGAAGAGGCTCAGAGGCAGATCGCTCTAAGGGCTGGCCGATGCGCTGGTCGTAGTCATCGGGGATGGTTTGGTAAGCCACCAGTAAATCCGTGGCCAGGCGGGCTGAGTCGGCTGGCGATAATGGCCCTAATGCGATATTGCATTTGGCAAAGTGCCCTGTCACTTTGGGCTCATCTCCAACGCCGGACAGATTGTGCAGTGTGGGTAAGCGATGTAACTGTAGACTGTTCAAGCATGCGTTACCGCTGGTCTGCTCGTCACGAAATGCCAAGATCAGCAGCAGCTTCGCCCTGCGCGCGGAGGCAAGCAGATCGGCCAATACGTTCGCACCGGGGACGTCGCCCCATTGCAGGTCGTCGATAAAGATCACTACAGGCGACTTCTCCGCTAACGCAAACAGCAACTCCCGAAGAGCATCAAACGCGCGGCGACGTAAGAGTACTGGATCTGAGTCGGGTGCCGTCGTTGATGCAGGTATAGACTCAGGACCGGGGACTGCCGGGTTCGTTGGTCTGGTTGTCGTTAGCGAGCCAAGAACTGGGAATACGCGACATAGCAGCGGCAAGTCTTTCGGCAGCCAGTCGCGCAACTGTTCAGCCGTGCAGTGGCTTAGATGTCTGCAAAGTGAGTCGACCAGCGAATCGAGCGTCTTAAAGGGCAGCGATTCGCGTTCATGGCAGCGACCACGCAAAATGACGGGTTGAAGTTCGTCGGCTACTTCGCTCAGAAAGCTTTCGACCAAGGTCGTTTTGCCGATGCCCGATAAGCCTTGAATCGATACGACCGTTGGCTGACCATTCAAAACCGCTTGAAAGGCCAAGCGAAGATGGTCGAGCTCAATTTCGCGACCTACAAACGCTTTGAATTCTTGGGTGGAGCCTGGCGTGGGTCGCCACTTGATCGATGTGTGTATCTGCGACTTATCCAAGGCGTTTTGAAGGTCGTGCAATCGCTCGGCTACCTCAGGGCCCGACGGTCGATCGCCGGGGTCGCGTGAGAGCAGTCTTTGACTGAGTTCGTTCCAGAGTGGCGGGAGTGCCGGCAGATGTTCTAAAAGACCAGGCGGTTGCAGGTACTGCTTGGTCAGCAGCGAGAGTGGCCCCGCGACAGGCAAGGTGCCGGTGAGCGCTTGATAAAACATCACACCGAAGCTGTACCAGTCGCTCGCGGGCGTCAAGCTTTGACAGGCAACTTGTTCGGGCGCCATGTAAGCGTATGTACCAGCAAACTCATGCAATAGAGCGCCTCGCAATTGCAGCCAATCAAAACTTGTCGCTAGACCAAAGTCGATGACGACGACATGATCCTCCGGCGTTACCAGCACATTGTTGGGTTTAAGGTCTCGATGCAGAATGCCGGCCGTGTGCAGAGCATTCAGGCCAGCGGCCAATTGTGTGAACAGGGCACACAGCTGCCTTAGTGCCTGCGGAGCAGCACCCTCTGAGTCGGACAGCAGGGTTGGGATATTGCGATGAGTCAAGGCTGACAAAAAGTCGGTGCCGTTCACAATCTCCATCGTGATGAACCAGTCGTCATCGGCTTGAGCTAGTTCGAACAAGGCCACCACGTTTTCGTGGGAAACCTTTGATAGACGTCGAAACTCTTGCTTGAATCGCAGGATTCGGGACGGCTCGATTTGGCGAAGTTGCTTCAAGGCAACGGATGCCTTACGTTGCTGATCAAAAACTTCGTAGACGACGCCCATGGCGCCGGCACCTAATACTCGCAGCACTTGATACCGCGGAGAGTTCTGGAACGGTTTGGCGGAATTCGGCGGTGTAGCATGAGGTGTTGAGCTAACGCTCGCGCCACGCGCTGCTAACTTGGCCTGTGCATCTAAGAACGGTGGTTCTTGGGGCTGTGTAATCTGGGGCTGACGAAAGAGCAGGTGCATTAGTTCGATGCAATGTTTGGCCTGTTCGAAGCGTTGGTTATCTGCGGGTGCCAGTTCGCTACCAACGGAGGATAGCAGTTCCGGTGAAACGCCCAGTTTCAGTGACTCGTCCACGCCGATGAGCAGCCGTTCCATCCAATCACTTTGTGCGTCTGAAGTGTGTCTCTGGCTGTTCTCCACGTTGGGCTTTCCAAAATCAAAAAAATGTTCGCGCAGCTCGTCCGGCAATTCCGTCTTCTGTATTGTGAGGGCAAGTCATTGACGCTCGGCCCAAGCGAGTTGTAGCATACGACTTCGTTACGAGGATTGTTCTTGGGTTACTTTTAAAAGTGCGTACTTCATGAGCCTGATACTCTCAATGCTTCAAACGTGCGAGTTCTGGCTATCGATAAGTTTGTTCATTGGGGTCGGTATCAATCTCTTCGGTGCGTGGAATTTTTTTTGTCGACCGAAGAAGAGTGCCCAGGATTTAGGCATGGTTTTGGGTGATGAGGGGCATGCTCAGACACAGGCGACCTTGATACTCATGCGGTTAGCTGGAGTGTGTCTCGTTGCGCTGGCCATATTTTACTTGGTGACGGCATTGGGGCCGGTTGAGCAGGCTTGGAGCGTTGTGGCTGCGGTACTGACGCGAGCGTCGGGAGCGGTCTTTTATGCTTGGACGTTAGCGAAAGCCGGTGGTCCGCGTGCATTCAAAACTTATTTGGGCATCAACTTGCTGCTGGCAATTGCTCATGGAGTGTTGCTCGTATCCTGTCCAGAGGGGGTAGCCTCGCTGCAAAAGTCTTGGAACGCTTTTTATTGGGTGGCGTTCTTTCAGTCACGCACATGAAGGTGGCGAGACTCGGAAAGGTGCTTGGCGAGCTTTTCGATGGCTTGGACCCATCT
>JADLDX010000833.1 GCA_020846515.1 Pirellulaceae bacterium | reverse complement strand
CTCTTTTTGGGGAAATGATCGTCTGCATGTCGAGCATGCGAGAAGGCTAGTCCGCGCGGTCGATCCATGGGAAAGTTCTTGAACTCGGGATGTCCCGATGCCAGGCTTTCAAACTGCTTGCGATGACAAGCCTGACAACGATGATCGCTGATCAGCTTCAGATCAAAACCGCGGCCATGATGTTCGTTATGACACATCGCGCAGCTCGTCTGCCCAAGCGACTCCTGAGAATTATTGCTTGATGGATCAACTAATGCGTCCTGACTCTCTCCGCTACGCGCGCTGACCAGTTGCCAGGCATGTGTCGAGTTTTGCGTCTCTAATTCACGCCACATGGCAGGGGTCAAGTCGTGCGGATTTCTCTCTGCAGCCATGGGCATATGACTGGTATGACATTTCATGCACAGTGCATCCTGCCGACCGTCGTTGCGGATCAAACGTCCCGCTGCACCAGCCATCGCATCCAAGACGAGCTTGCCGGCACGCGCCGGTGGGTCCTCTGCGTGGCTGGCGGGGTGACACAGGCCACAGCGCTGGGATACCAGAGTGTTGCTGAGAATTTGCGCATGCTTGCTCGAAAGCTCGCCGGGCACAAACGTACTTTCTCGCGACGGCAGGGCCATAAACAATAGTAGCAATCCGCCAGTCAAAATTGCCAAATTGACTCGCAGCGTATGGCGACGCCAGGTGTGACTGCGGCGCGGTATGCAAGGCGGCAGTTGGTCGTCCTCAACGATGGTAGAACCATCCGCCGACTGCGTATCGCTGACGTCGATGTTACCTTGTTGGTCGACAGCGGCGCGCAGGCGGCCACAGCGTCCGTCGTGGCTGGGCCCTGCGTTACAACATTTGCCGAGTTCCGCATAGCCACATACCCAGGAACGCTGGGGCATTGCCCGCGAGTCGGTGACGCAAGCGCTTTTTACCGCCTGGGTAGCGCGCGGGGATACGTTCGACTCTATCTTCGATTCTTTGTTCGACTCTATCTTCGATTCTATGGTCGAGCCTGCTGTGGCGGCTGGATTCGATGCGTGGGTGTGCTGGGGATTGTTCATACCATCGCCCCTTGAAAGCGGAGCACCAAGACGATGTGCACGGCGATCATCAGCAGCAGCGACCAGGTCAACGCCACATGGCTAGCCACCAGCCATCGCAGGCGTTGCTGCATCGCGTGATGGAAGTCAGTGTCATCTTTGCTAATGACGAGCGACGAGAGCTTTTGCCGAAAGACAAGGCTGCTCGAGTCAAGATAGCGATCGAGATCTTCTAATTCGCGCAGCAACTGCCGGCGACGAGTGCCGGTGGGCAGGCAGCGATAAAGCCAACTTCGGGGCGAATGAAAGTAGTTCAACAATCTACGCTGATAATACTCGGCCAACGTCGCGCCTGCCCCCGTGTTGGCCGATTGCAAAACGGTCGCATGAGCCTCCGCGGCCAGATCCGCCTGGATTTGAGGGATATCCTCAAAGCGATAGTCGCGTTTGACGACAGCCAGTAGCTTAGGGACGCGTCGACTGTGCCACAGTAAGACCGCCCCCGAAAGCGAGATAAACAAAAACATGGCCGCCATCGCCAACTCGAACTGGCCACGAATCGGCCAATCGACATGCATGACAAAGACCACCGTCGCAAATAGACCTAAGTAAGTGTGCACCTGCAACCAGGCAGCGACCGGTCCGAGTGAGCGCGCGATCGCGCGTTTGCGCATGCCCAAACCATATAAGCCCAAAGTGCTGACCAGCAGCGTCCAACCGCTAGCCATCGCCGGATCACCCAGCCAACGTCGCACCTGCTCCAGCGCCAGCCAGGCCACCACCACCAGCGATAGCGTGAAGGACAAAGCCAGCAGGCGTCGCACTCGCAAGAAGGTCAGTCGCCCTTGGATTGCAGCCACGCTTGAATTCCTTTCAGATCGCTCATGTCGATGCGCACCAGCGCGTCATGGGGACAAGCGGATTGGCACGCGGGACGACCACCAGAACCTTGACATAGATCGCACTTGGACGCCTGTAGGATCGGCAGTCCCTGCTTGTCTACTTGCTTGCGCCCACGCTGGTCGGTGGTCTCCAACATGCGAATGTTGTCGTACGGACAACTTTCTGCACAGGCTTTGCAACCAATACACGAGTTCGAATTGATCTGCACCAGTCCCGTCGATTCTTCGCGATGGATAGCGCCAGTTGGACAACCAATCATGCACACCGGATCTTCGCAATGCATGCAGGCCTGCGCAAACAGCCAGGGACCATACTGCGCACCACGCCGCTCAAACAACGGCGTATCGTTATGCGTCGCCGCGCAGGCTTTCACGCAATCGTCACAGCGCGTGCAACGATTGGTATCGATCACCATGGCCGCTCGGCCATTCATCAAACGCTTTTCCACCAGGAACTCGAGCAAGCCGGTATCGAGATGCGATTGACTCTTGTCGATCGGCGCATCCAATACCGGTTGGCCAAATCGATAACTCGGAGCGTTAATGCGCGTCGGTAAATCGTGCGCGGCTACATAGGGCAATATATGCCGGAATACGATCTGTTTGGGAATGCACAGTGCATCCACATAGCCGATCGCGCGCAGCGATTCTTGGAACGGTAGCGATGTTTGTTCCGAAGGTTCACGCCAGTTGTGAGCCAATTCGCGTAAACCAAACAGTTGCCCTTTGCCCAAATAAGCCAGCGTGCGATGGCCCGCCCCCTGACGACGACTCAATCGAGCAAATCCGCCGCGCAAGATCCATAAGCCAGCGGCATACGTACCTTCGTCCGCGATCAATGGCTCGCGCGCAATTCGGTCGGTGGCTGACTGTTGCGATTGGTCACGAAAGTCTGCATACCATTCCATGTCGCCAAAAGATTCCAGACGCGTGGCGGCGATCACTTGGTCCAGATCATCATCCGGCACGTTGGTCATCAAGGGCGTTTCGCGAAGGTGATCCTTCAAGACACGCGAGCGATAACGCTGGTCCAGCATCGTGCGAAATTCGGGACTCTGCCGCAGTAGTTTTAATCCCTGCCAACGGATCTCTAAAACCAAACAATCGCTCTGAGCCACCGCCGTAAACTCGCGCGCCGTACGCGTGACCGCAGCCATTTCGCCAAACAGCTCACCCGCGTTGGCCGTGGTCGATTGATATTGATCTAAGATTCCAGGGATGTCTTGTAAGAATACCCGCGCGCCATGTCCTCGATCCCGCAGCCCCATGACTGGTCGTTTGACCTTTGCATCGCTGGTCTGTTTGGAGAACCAGGCTAGCCAGTGACGGCCCTGAGCGGAGGCGGTTGGGCGCGCTTGGACTGTTCCTAGTTCATTGCCGGCTGCCGCCAAGGCATCGGCCAGAAACATCCGCACCGTCCCACGCAGTACCAAATAGGCACTGCCCCCATATTGCCCCTTTTGAAACAACACATCCCCGGTTGCCAGTTTGTGTAGTCGGGCATCGTTTTTCAGGATGTCTGGCAACGGCGCATAGCTAGCAAAAGAACTGACATCCATTTGGCAAAATGGAGGCTCTTTGAGCAGCCAGGCAACAATTTGTGGAGCCAACGTCGGATCCAGCGGGTGATCCCAACGTTGGGGGCGAGCCACCGCGATCGACGAATTCATCCATACCCCTTCGAGCCGAGGAACCGTGGACAACATGTCCTGTCCTCATGAATCGTCAAAGCCGCCTGGACCGCGTTAACCCGCCTAGGGCGATTTCTTTGAAATTGATAGTTCAGCAGAAGAAACCTGCGATCTCAGGGACGCTCTTACGCTAGCTATGCTCGGCGCTGTAAACTAGTCAATATGTCAATGTGCTCAGTCGGTCGCTAATTTGTTCGGTGGATGAATCCCGAATTCACACGCCGTGCAAAATAAAGCGGAGTAGCGCAAGTTGGGTGAGGTTGCCTGGTAGTCAAACTCCAATGTTCAAGGCTTCTACTAATTATGTTGAACATCCTAGGTTCCCGACGTAATGTTTGCGATGGTGTAACGCGGCGTGAAGTATTGCGAGCCGGTGGAGCAGGCATGTTGGGGCTGACGTTGCCGCAACTGCTGCAGGCCGAAGCGTTAGCCAGTCAAGCGACCGAATCACGCGCCGCGCCCAAGGCCAAATCGGTGATTTTCCTGTTGGTGTTTGGTGGCCCCAGCCAACTTGAGCCCTTCGACCTGAAGCCGGAGGCGCCAGAGAAAATCCGCGGACCGTTTCGCCCGATTCCTTCGCGCACGCCTGGGCTACTGATTAGCGAGCACCTGCCACTGACGGCCAACATCTCCGACCGTTTCCGCGTTGTGCGTACCATGTCGCACTCCTTCAATGACCACAGCGGTGGCGCCCATTACATTCAAACGGGTCGACGCTGGCACGTGCCTATTGGCGGTGGATTTTCGCCGACACCCAAAGACTGGCCTTCGATGGGATCGATGGTTGAGTACCAGGACCAGTCGCGTGTAGGTCTGAGCCGTGCCTTGCCTTCGTACATGGTGGTCCCCAACTCGCTAGGACGCTTACAACAGGCTGGGCAATATCCGCGTCCCGGTGAACATGCCGGTTGGATGGGGCAGCGCTACAATCCGCTCACAACTAAGATCGACAAGCGCGATCTTCAAGACAACCCATACTGGCGGACGTGCAGCGATGAAGAGCTGACGTTCGCCATCTCCGGCATGGCCAATCAAGACGGCATCACGCTTGATCGATTGCGCGGTCGACAAACGTTGCTCTCGCAATTGAATGACCAGCGTCAGCAATTGGAGACCAGCGGTGCATTGGCTGGCTACGACGCGTTTCGCCAACGCGCCTTTTCGCTGGTGACCTCCGAAGCGACACGGCAAGCTCTAGACATTCGTCGCGAGACGGCTGCCGTTCGCGATCGTTATGGCCGGCATCTGTTTGGTCAATCGGCGTTGATGGCGCGACGGTTGATCGAAGCCGGCGTGCGGTACGTGACAGTGCACTACGATTGCGTGGATGGCTATAGTTGGGATTCCCATCGCAATAGTGATGATGTCAAGAAGAGTCTGTTGCCCACGTTCGATCAAGCCTACTCGGCGCTCATTACCGATCTGGCGCAGCGCGGCTTGTTGGATGAAACGCTGGTGATTGCCACCGGCGAGATGGGTCGCACGCCCAAGGGCAATGCCCAGTGGGGGCGTGATCACTGGAGTACGCTTTTCCCGGCCGTGCTGGCCGGAGCTGGCATTCCTGGCGGTACGACGTATGGTCGCTCTGATAAAGATGCTGCCTATCCGGTAGACGACCCGGTAACGCCAGAAGATTTAGCGGCTACGGTCTATCACGCTCTGGGTATTGATCATGAAATGCGTGTCTTGAATGCTGAATCTCGACCGACGCAGATTGTCGAAGATGGACAACCTGTGCTCGGCTTGTGGAGCTAAAGCTCTTTATGAAACCATACTTTCCGCAGCGCGACTATCAAGGCATCATCTTTGATTGCGATGGCACGCTGACCGATTCGATGCCGGTCCACTTCCAGGCTTGGCAAGCGACCATGCAGCGTTACGGCATCGATTTCCCAGAAGCTCGTTTTTATCAACTAGCCGGAGTGCCCACCGATCGCATCATTGAAAAACTTGCCAGCGAACAGCAGGTGACCATCAACGTGCAACAGGCAGCCCATGAAAAGGAGGCTGCGTTTCTTGAACTGTTGCATTTGCTGGAACCGATCGATGTTGTTTTAGAAGTGGCAGCTCATTACCGCGGCAAAATTCCGATGGCGGTGGCCAGCGGCGGATTTCGAGAGATCATCGTACGACAACTAGAGACGATTGGATGTGCTGATTGGTTTACGACCATTG